>JAIFNC010000185.1:3839-14377 GCA_020047935.1 Bacteroidota bacterium | reverse complement strand
ATCAAAAGCATCGTTCGGTTCAGTATCGTTTCCGTCGGGCAGCAAAGTTGGCACAAATTCGTTTTTAAGCGAATAAGTTCCGCTTCCGCCGCTGCTTATGCGCACGTAATAAGTTCCGGCTGCCAAGTTCGCAAATTCCAGCACATCAATTTCGCCTATGCCTTTGCAAACAGAACATTGCTTAATGTGCGAACTTCCGTTTGTATCGTACATATCAATATAGGTGTCTAAACCGGCTTGCGGTGTAAGGGTGAAAGTTATTTTGCCGTTGTAGGTGGTCGTAAATTTAAACCAATCGCTCGCATCGCCGTTTATGCCAATGCTGCCGGTCGCGGTAGTGTTAATAGCCAAGGTGTTGGCTTCAGTAAAAGAATTGTTGGGTTCGGTTTCGGCTTGGTTTACCTCCAATACCGTACTTAGGCTGAAGGCTAAGCTTGTTTCAACCTTCAAATTGTTCGAGCCAGAAGCTTCGTAAGCCAACAAATTGCCTGAGCTACCAAGCAATACGTTGCCTATTCCAAAGCAAGAAAACAATAATAAGAGTAAGTTTTTCATTTGTTTTATTTTTAATGGGAAATGTTAAATTTTAATGGTTGCTAAATAAGTTCCTTACCTTCGAGAAATTTAAAAATTGGTTCGTTGTTTTGGGTATCCATCGGAATGGCATCCGAATTGCTAAGTATAATAAACGAGTCACATTTTACAATTCGTTCCGTATAGCGCATGTTTATCAAATGATTGGCATGTACTCTGAAAAACAAAGAGTTTTTCAGCACGTTTTCAAACTCATCAATAGGTTTGTCGGTAGTGATTAAAATATTTCCCAACAAAAAAACGGAAGAGCCGTTGAGGTTCGATTCAATGCGTAAAAAGTCGCCGGTGTTGAATTTCAGAAAGTACGAATCGGCTGCAAGAATAAGTTCGCCTGAACTGGTTTTCATGTTCTTTTTGTTGTAAAGAATAGGGTACGGAATTTCATTTTTTTCGAATACGCCATCGAACCATAAAACGGGCAACAGATTTGTAGCCGATTCTTGTTTTTGATTTGCGGAATTGTATAATACTATTCGGTACATAACAATCGGTATTTTAATGAAAGTTACGCCCGTTTCATTTTAAATAAAACAACAAATAACTATTCGTTGCCGGTTTTTGATTATTCGTAGCAGGCGTTTATTATTCGTTTTTTCATCGCTCAAATTCAGTTTGTTTTGGTTTCCTGATTTCAATAATTTTCAACTTCAAGGATTTTAACACTCGAATTTATATTTCTTTTAAATGAAAAAAATGTATATTTGTAGCAACTTCAAAATAAATGATTTATTAAAAACCTAATACCTTACCACTATGTTTTCATTTTTCAAAAAGAAAAAGCCAAGCTTTATCAATACAATTTATATGACCGATGCGGCAAAACTGAATGCCCTGTTTCAGTTGGTTAAAAATGCTGCCAATACCGAAGCTGTTCTTGTTTTTTCTTCGTTTGAAGAAAGTTTATTCGAGCTTAAACGAAATGCCGAGCTACAAGGCATAACTTGCCACGAAATGACCTCGGTTGCCGATTTTAACCAAGGCAAAGTGCTTAATTTGTTGGCATCGGTAAGATTATTGGAACCAAGTTTCAGCAAACCGAATGCAATGGCAGCGGTAAAAGTTTTAGGATTAGAACATTACCCAATTTTGAAAACCAACGAGCTACTTTTTGATGCGTGTATTAAAAACTATGCTAAAGCAGTGCCGGTCATTTACTTGTCGTTCGACTCGCCGGTAATGACCATTTTTGGTTCGGACAGAATAAAAGAAATATTGGGCCGATTGGGCATGGATCCCAATGAAAGCATTGAGCATAGCATGATAAACGATTCGATTAAAAATGCGTTGGAAAAAGTAAACGGTGCAGTTACTTTTGAGAAGAAAACTACTTCGGAAAGTGAATGGTATAAGATGAATTATAAAAGTAAATAGAATGAAACCGGGCAGCGTTACTGCGAAGTAGCTATAGGTAGGCGTTTCATATCAAATAATGAAAATTGGTGTTTAACATACTTTTTAATTTTGCGTTGCGAAGTTAAATTCTGTGCTTAAAAACTACGAAGTAGTTCAATATTAGTAACCGTAACTTGCAATCTCAAAAGCAAACGGTGGCCATTAAAATTAAACAGTTTCGCGGTTTTTATTGCAAAAATTTACTTCGTAAAATAGAATTAATTGTTCGAGTTAAGAGGTTGAATTGTTTTGGGTAACTATATTATTTTTAAGTGGTTATCTGCGTATTAAGTTTTCATTATACAGAACTTCTCAGAGAAAGCGCAATTACTGCCGAGCTGTTTTTTCTACGCTGAATTCACATTCACTATTTTATTATTGCTTGCAGCAATTTATAGGCATTGTAGCCTAAGTTTAATTATTTTAAAAAAAATAACTTCCGAATTTGTAGGTCTTAATTGAAAATATGAGCCTCATTTTTTATACTTTCAGCCGCTGAAAATTATTTCGAATTAAAATGCTATTGTTATGAGAAAAAGTGTTTGGTTTTTAATGGTTGCGGTAGGATTGTTTTCGTGCCAAAACCAAGAAAGTAACGAGCCGGTTGCTGTTTTTTCCGAAAATGAAATTGTGCTGAATGGCATTGCCGATGAGCCGGTTTGGGAAACCGCTCAATGGAATGCCATAAGCGAAGTTTGGTTGGGCGAGGTACCCAATTCGCTCGATTTTGCCGGTAAATACAAAATAGCTTGGCGACCCGATGCCCTATATTTGCTGGTTGAAATTACCGACGATTCCTTGGTGGATGTTTATGCCGATAAATTTACCCAATGGTGGGACGACGATTGCGTGGAAGTTTTTGTTGATGCCAATGCTTCGGGCGGAAACCACCAATACAACCACAATGCGTTTGCTTACCATATTGGGCTCGATTATCAAACCGTTGATTTTGGCCCCGACTCTGTTCCACATTTATACCCACATGTTGAGGCAATTAGAACGGCCAATGAAAATACCTATACGTGGGAAATTAAAGTCCCTATTTTCAACGATAAATTCGAAGACGGCAATGCTGAAAATTTACCGGAAGTTCTGGAGGCTAATCGAATTATCGGCTTTGCCATAGCGTATTGCGATAACGATACATCGGAATTGCGCGAAAATTTTATTGGTTCGGTAAAAGTGGAAGGCACCGATAAAAATAGGGGTTGGATTGATGCCGAAATTTTTGGGAAACTAAGGTTGAAATAGGGCTAATTAACACAATTTTTTGAAATGAAAAACAACATAGTAACCAATCTGTTTCTATTTACTGCGCTTACTTTTGCGTGTAATTTGAAGGCGGAAAGTGCATACAAGCACCAATTTACAAAAACCGAAAATGTAGTTTGGGCAGTAAAGGGTAATTTTGAACTTACCATGGATATTTACGTACCCAAAACCCAACGAACCGATTATCCGGTCCTCATTGTTTATCATGGCGGTGGTTGGCTTATTAATACCGAAGCTATTATGGATCAGATGTCGGCGTATATTGCCGGAAATGCCGAATACATTGTTTGTAATGTGAATTACCGATTACTTACAGCCAACGATAATACCACCGGTATGAACGAAATTATTGAAGATGCCTTTGGTGCCGTACTTTGGGTAAAAGAAAATATTAAACAATACGGGCAGGCAACCGACTCGAAACCGCCGGGTTTAAAGGCAATACTCCGGGCTTTTGTCCAAGTTATTTACCTAAGGGCGAAACTGCCGAAAGTATAGCTGCGAAAAACGGTTTAAACGTTCAGGCAGCCATTATAAGCTACGGCGCATTCGATTTGGTAAACCGAATAGGAAAAGGTTTTGAAAGCGATTCGAACTTTTTTTGGCAAATGGGAAAAGCAAAAGCACGTGGTATTTTTGGAGCCGGAATAAGTATTGAAACAAATCCGGAGTTTTATAAAGCTGCTTCACCTTTATACAATATTCCGTTGTCATCCAATACAAGTTTACCCCCGCAATTATTTACCGTAGGTTCAAACGATAATACCACACCGCCCGAAAGTATTTTGGAATTTGTAAATAAACTAAAAGAAGCCGGGCAGCCTGCAGAATATTGGGTTCACGAAGGTCGTCCGCATGCGTTTTTGGATTCGGGTTCGAATACCTATTTAGGCATTGAATTCGAAAAAGATGCTCCGCCTGCAATTGATAAAATGATTGAATTTTTGAATTCGGTTTTTTATAAATAGAAAATTTTAACCGGCGTTGGTTTTCGAAGAAAACTAAACGCCGGTTATTATCTTTGACTTTGATTTTTCGGAATAAGAAAAACACCTCACTTGCCTTTGTTATGTATTTAATTTTCGCTGTCGTATACCTTCATTTTCAACAACAGTGAAGGCTTTTTCAATGCTTATATTTTTGTTTTCCAATATTTTGAGCAATAGTTTTGCTGCATCTTCAGGTTGGCTTCCTTTGGTTCGGAAATATACAACAGAAGGTGGATTTTGTGCCTTATATTTATATATCAACTCACCATAATCACGGTCGAATGTCAGAATAACATAATTTTTCGATATGGCAATTTCTAAAACAGTTTCATCTGTAATTCCGGGTGTGTTTTCTGCTATACTTTCAACCCAATAGCCCATTTGTCGCAAAATACGAACACTTGGTGCCGGAAAATTTTCGTTGGCTAAAAAATTCATAATTAAGCAGTTTTAGCAAAAGAAAAATATCGGTCGGTTTCTAAGTTTTCTTTCAAAAACAAAAATACAGATCTTATTTGTTCGATTGAAAGTTGCGGATAGCTTTCAAAAATCATCTCGTATGTCCATCCCAATGCAAATAATTCAAGTATAAGTTCAACCGAAATACGTGTACTTTTAATTATTGGTTTACCATTTAAAATCTTAGAGTCTGTGGTTATATAATCGCGCCAATTTATTTCCATTGCTGCTATTTTTTTATTTAGTACAAATATACAATTTTTATTTTATTTGCCAATAAAAAGTATGCATTACCCAAGAAGCGTGCTTAGAATTTTGTCTTTGATTTTTCGGAATGAAAAATTAAATGATTGCATAAGAATATATAAAGTCGGAGTCCAATCTATGCAGCATTTCCGTATAACTATTTTAATCTCAGTTATATTTTTTTGTTGAAAATTACCACAATTGCTACTTCATTCTGAATATTTTTTTGGTTTGAGAATAAGCATTTATTGATACCATTTTATTGGTGTTTTTTTATTTTTATTTAGTTTCATTCTAAATTAACAGTTTTTTGTGATTTTTTTCAGCTTTTAAGTGTGTTATATAACCTATTTTGAAGTCTTATTTAGCTGCATATCATTATTTTAAATAAAAATGCATTCATGATTATTAACGTGTGTATTATTAAAGCAATATGGTTTATATGTTGAAAATATCTTATTTTGCACAAAAATTTCAACTATATGGAAAGTGAAGGCTTAATATTATTTTTTATTATTGGTGCAGTTTTGGTTGGTGCGGCCGTAGCGGTCTCCAGCTTTGCTCCGCCTACTTCAACAAATCCGCAGAAAGCAGAAACCTACGAATGCGGTATCCCTACCGAAGGAACTTCATGGCTTCAATTTAATGTAGGGTATTATTTATTCGCAATTTTATTCCTTATTTTCGATGTCGAAACGGTGTTTTTATTTCCGTGGGCAGTGGTTATGCGCGAAGTAGGAATGGTTGCCTTTGTCGAGATTCTTATTTTCTTGACAATTTTAGGTTTAGGTTTAATTTACGCATGGAAAAAACAAGCATTAAAATGGGACTAACAGAAAAAAATGACAACATTGACTATTTGGCAGCTCAAGTAGGTGCCAAACAGGGCGAGGCAGGTTTTTTCGTAACCACAATTGATGACGTAATTAACTGGGGGCGTTCAAATTCTATTTGGCCGCTTACTTTTGCAACCAGCTGTTGCGGTATCGAAATGATGTCGGCAGGTGCACCGCGCCACGACTTTGCTCGTTTTGGTATCGAAGTGTATCGCCCATCGGCTCGCCAGGCCGACGTAATTGTAGTAGCAGGAACCATTGTACAAAAAATGGCGCCGGTATTAAAACGCTTGTACGACCAAATGCCCGACCCTAAGTACGTAATTGCTATGGGCGCATGTGCCGTTTCGGGCGGTCCGTTTTATTACAACTCGTATTCGGTTATACGCGGGGTAGACCACGTAATTCCGGTGGATGTGTACATTCCCGGTTGCCCGCCGCGCCCCGAAGCATTGCTATACGGTGTAATGAAATTGCAAGAGAAAATTAAAAACAGCGATACGATTATGAAAAACCGTACCGACGAAGCTGATAATGATTTTATTTAACCTTCTCAAATATACCTTATGAGCAACGAACAATTACAAAATTATATCAAGGAATTGGTGCCCGAAGTTGTGTTTGAAGAAAATACACAATATTTGGTTGCCGTGGTACCAACCGAAAAAATTTATGCCATAACCGAAAACTTAAAAAAGAATGCTTCAACGGCATTCGATTATATGCTTTCGCTTACCGGCGTTGATTACCCCGACAGTTATGCAGTGGTTTATCACTTGGAATCGACCAAGCACAACCATTTGATAGTGCTTAAAGCCAAAATGGACAAGCAGAACCCGAAAATTGATTCGGTGTGCAAAGTTTGGCCGGCTGCCGAATTGCAAGAACGCGAAGTATTTGACTTTTTCGGCGTGCATTTTAATAACCACCCCGATTTACGACGACTTTTCATGGACGAGGAATGGCAAGGCTACCCGCTGAGAAAAGACTACAAAGACGAAATTAATATTGTTGAACTATAAAGGCTTCTTCAGATGTCAGATTCCAAAATACAAGAAAATTTGCAAAAGGAAGACGCGTATTACGTTAATATGGGCCCTCAGCACCCTTCTACGCACGGTGTGTTGCGTTTAAGAGTAGGCTTGCAGGGCGAAAAAGTAATACACGTTGAACCACATTGCGGATACATTCACAGAGGCATTGAGAAAATGTGCGAGAAGGATACTTATTCGCAAATTATTCACCTCACCGACCGACTTGACTACCTTTCGGCGAATACCAACAACGAAGCGGTTTGCTTGCTTGTTGAAAACGCTTTGGGTATTGAAGTTCCGGAACGCGTTAAAATTATTCGTACCATTCTCGACGAGCTTACCCGTTTGGCTTCGCACCAATTGTGGTGGTCGGTTATGGGTATGGACTTGGGTGCGCTTACCACGTTCTTCTACGGTTTGCGCGACCGCGAAAAAATTCTGGATATTTTCGAAGAATCGACCGGCGGACGTTTATTGCCAAGCTTTAACACACCGGGTGGTTTTATGCACGATATTCATCCGAATTTTGTACCGCGTACCAAAGAATTTTTGGCTTATTTCAAAAAGAAATTGCCCGAGTATAACCGTTTGCTTACCGGCAACGTAATTTTCCAACAACGTACCAAAGGTATTGGTATTTTGAGCAAGGAAGATGCCATAGCTTACGGCGTAACCGGCCCTTCGGGTCGCGCTTCGGGTTTTGCTTGCGACGTTCGCAAACACCACCCTTACAGTGCTTACGGCATGGTCGATTTTAAAGAAATTCTGTACACCGAAGGCGATTCGTTTTACCGCTATGTAGCCCGTATGGACGAAATGTGGGAATCGATGAAAATTATTGAGCAATTGATTGATAGAATTGAGGACGGCCCATACACTGCTAAAATGAAACCAATTATTAAATTGCCTGCCGGCGAATACTACCAACGAGTAGAAACCACCCGAGGCGAATTTGGGGTTTTTGTTATCAGTACCGGAGATAAAACGCCTTACAGGATGAAATTCCGTTCGCCTAACTTTGCAAACTTATCGGCATTGGATTACATGTCGCGAGGTTTCAAAATTGCCGATATGGTTGCTATTATGTCGTCGTTGGACTTAGTTATACCCGACATTGACAGATAATTAATTATTAATTGAAAAAATTAGTTTTATGGCTATAGATATTTACGATTTTACGGGAATGACTTCTGCCATTCACGAAAGTTTATCAGCCGTTCTTTCGCCTGCAGCCACTACCATTGTCGAAATGACCATTATAGGTATAGTTTTCATTTTATTTTATGCCTTAGTTGGTTTGTTTTTAGTGTATGCAGAACGAAAAGTATGTGCATTTATTCAGTGCCGCTTAGGCCCGAGAAGGGTTGGCCCGCGCGGTATTTTTCAAACCATTGCCGACTTTATTAAGCTTTTGATGAAAGAGCTTTTGATGACAAAAAATGCCGACAAATTCTTGTTCAATTTAGCCCCTTTTATCGTAATTATTGCATCGTTTATGGCAATTGGCGCAATGCCGTTTGCTAAAGGCTTGCATGCACTCGATTTCGATATAGGAATTTTGTACGTTTTGGCAGTTTCGGGAATTGGAGTAATTGGTATTTTGTTGGCCGGCTGGTCGAGCAACAACAAATACTCGCTTATTGGTGCCTTGCGCTCGGGTGCACAAATTGTAAGCTACGAATTGTCGGTAGGTATGGCACTTATGACAATAATTATTTTTGCCGGAAGCATGCAACTTTCCGAAATTGTAGCCTCGCAAGCCAACGGTTGGTGGTTGTTTAAAGGACACATCCCGGCAATTATTGCCTTCGTCATTTTTATGATTGCAAGTACCGCCGAAACCAATCGAGGTCCGTTCGACTTAGCTGAGGCAGAATCGGAACTTGTTGCCGGTTTCCATACCGAATATTCGGGTATTAAATTTGCCTTTTTCTTTTTGGCCGAATATATGAATATGTTTGTAGTTGCTGCTTTTGGTGCAACGGTATTTTTAGGTGCTTGGATGCCTTTCCACATAAGCGAAATGATACCCTATGCCGAATATTTTAATATGGGTATGGACTTTATTCCCGGGTTCATTTGGTTTTTTGGCAAAACAGGAATGCTTATTTTGCTTATGATGTGGTTTAAATGGACTTTCCCTCGCTTACGTATCGACCAATTATTAACCTTGGAATGGAAGTACTTACTGCCGATAAACTTGGTAAACATAGTTATTACGGCATTTTTTGTACTAACCGGATTTCACTTTTAAATCATTGATTATGAAAGAAATAATTCAATATTTTTCCGATGTGTTTCATGCAGTAAAATCGTTGCTTACAGGAATGCGAGTAACCGGTTATTACTTCTTTCACCATAAGGAAATTGTAACACAAGAATACCCCGAAAACCGTGCGACTTTAAAAATGTTCGAACGTTTTAAAGGCGAAGTACTTATGCCGCATACCGAAAGCAACGAACACAAATGTACCGGTTGCGGTATTTGCGAAATGAACTGCCCTAACGGCTCAATCGAAATTCTTACCACTTTTGAAACCGTTGACGGTAAAAAGAAAAAGATTATCGACAAGCATATTTACCACCTGAGTATGTGTACTTTCTGCGGTTTGTGCGTTAAAACTTGTCCGTCGGATGCCTTGGCATTTGGCAACGATTTTGAACATGCCGTATTCGATCGTCAAAGCTTAACCAAAGTTTTGAATAAGCCGGGCTCAACATTAAACAAAGAAGTAAAAGAATAATATGACTATATTTATGTTTTACCTAATGGCGGCCATTATTATTGTTTTTTCAATAATGAGTGTAACCAGTCGCCGAATTTTGCGCGCTGCCGTATATTTGCTTTTTGCTTTGTTAGGCACTGCTGCAATTTATTTTATGATGGAATACTTTTTCTTGGCTGCCGTACAATTAACCTTGTATGCCGGCGGTATTGTGGTGCTTATTGTGTTTTCGATTTTGCTTACCGGCCGAATTGAACAGAAGTTTGAACCTACCGAAGCTAGAAAAGCGCTGGCAACCTTAGCCGCCGTTGGGGTTGGCTTAGGTGTTACCCTATATACCATACTGAAACACCCGTTCGTGGGCAACGGACAAGCTGCAACCGAAGTAAATATGAGAGTGATTGGAAAAACATTCTTGAATTACGGCGACCACGGCTATATTTTGCCTTTCGAGGTTATCAGTATTTTGCTGTTGGCTGCCATGGTTGGTGCCATAATTATTGCAAAAAAACAAATTAACAATTAGCGCTATGTTAGAAGGAATTCCATTAATTCATTTTATAATTGTTGCAACCATCATGTTTTTTGTGGGTATATACGGTTTTCTTACCCGTCGAAATTTGATTACTATTTTAATGTCCACCGAACTTATTTTGAATTCGGTAAACATTAATTTCGTTGCATTTAACAAGTACTTGTACCCTAACCAGTTGGAAGGGCACTTCTTCTCAGTTTTTATTATTGCTATTGCCGCTGCCGAAGCTGCCGTTGCTATTGCAATAATTATTAACATTTACCGCCGATTCACGACCATCAATGTCGAAGATGTTAATCAAATGAAATATTAAAGGTTATGGATTATACATATACATTACTCATTGTATTGGTTCCGCTTTTCATGTTTGCTTTTATCGGCTTGCTCGGTAGCAAAATGAAACCGCAAGTATCCGGAATTTTGGGTACTATGGGACTCGGGTTCTCGTTCGTTCT
>JAIFNC010000185.1:0-3799 GCA_020047935.1 Bacteroidota bacterium | reverse complement strand
CATATCGATTTGGGCGTACTTATCGACCCTATTTCGGTTATGATGATGATTGTTGTAACAACAGTTTCGTTTATGGTTCATATTTACAGCATTGGTTACATGCATGGTGAAATTGGTTTTGCCCGTTTCTTTTCATTCCTTTCGCTGTTTACGTTTTCAATGTTAGGTTTGGTGGTAGCTACCAACATTTTCCAAATGTATATTTTTTGGGAATTGGTGGGTGTTTCATCGTACTTATTAATTGGATATTATTACCATAAACCCTCGGCAGTGGCGGCTTCTAAAAAAGCATTTATTGTAACACGTTTTGCCGACTTTGGCTTTTTGATTGGTATTTTATTGCTTTCGGATTTAACCGGAACGTACGACTTTATTACCCTTACCGATACCGCCGGTTTGGCAATTACACAAGGCGCTTCGGCAGGTTTCTTGGGCTTATCGCTCATGACATGGTCGCTAATTTTAGTGTTTATGGGCGGTGCCGGTAAATCGGCTATGTTCCCGTTGCACATTTGGTTGCCCGATGCAATGGAAGGTCCAACACCGGTTTCGGCACTTATTCACGCGGCTACCATGGTGGTGGCAGGGGTGTATTTGGTTGCCCGTATGTTCCCGGTGTATTATACTTCGGCACCTCATGCGCTCGAAGTAGTTATGTACATTGGTGCATTCTCATCGTTGTTTGCGGCAATTATTGCCACTACCCAGTTCGACATAAAACGTGTTTTGGCATTTTCGACCATGTCGCAAATTGGTTACATGATGTTGGCGCTGGGCGTGTCGGGCTACGGCGGACACGACGGTTTAGGTTATATGGCTTCGATGTGGCACTTGTTTACCCATGCAATGTTTAAAGCCTTGTTGTTCTTGGGTGCCGGTTCAATTATACATGCGGTACACAGCAACGTAATTCAGGATATGGGCGGATTAAGAAAATACTTGCCTATAACCCACATTACTTTTGCTATTGCAGTGTTGGCTATCAGCGGTATTCCACCGTTTTCGGGTTTCTGGAGTAAAGACGAAATTTTGGTGGCAGCATTTCACCATAACAAATTAATTTTTGGTGTGGCAGTGTTTGTAGCCGGTTTAACCGCTTTCTATATGTCGCGTTTGTACTTCAGTATTTTCTGGGGAAAAGACCGTCATTACCACCACACACCACACGAAGCACCGCTTACCATGACCATTCCACTTATGTTTTTGGCAGCCTATACGGTTATAGGCGGATTTATTCCGTTTACCGAATTGGTAACTACCGACGGTATTCCGTTTGAAGCGCATTTGAATTATGCCATTGCAATACCATCAGTTGTAGTTGCTTTAATAGGTATAAGCATTGCATGGGTAATGTACAAAAAAGAAACTGCCATGCCCGACAAAGTTGCGGCAAGTTTGGGTGGGTTTTATAAAACTATTTTCAACAAATTCTATATCGACGAGGTGTACATTTTTGTTACCAAGAAAATTATTTTCAACAACATTTCGCGTCCTATCGCTTGGTTCGACCGACATGTAATTGATGGTTTCATGAATGCATTGGCTAACGTTACTTCGTGGTCTGCTGATAACATTAAAGGTTTGCAGTCGGGTCAGTTGCAAAAATACGGATTCGTGTTTGTTAGCGGCGTTATAGCCTTGGTTTTAGTATTTGTTTATTTATGGACCAATTAACACATAAGATACTATGGATATTCTAACATTATTTGTTGTTGTACCGGTGCTTACTATAATCGGTCTGTTGTTTACCAAGGATTATAAAGGCGCTCGCACGGTATCGATGGTTGGTATGTTGGTGCAACTTGTTATGGCTTTTAACTTGGTGTACCAATATTTAGCCGAACGCAGTGCCGGAAATGTTGCCGAAATGGTTTTTATGAAAAGCCTAAGCTGGTTTCCGAGCCTTAATATATTCTACACCGTTGGGGTCGATGGTATTGCGGTTGCAATGATTCTGCTTACTTCGGTAGTTGTAATAGCCGGTATTTTTGCTTCGTGGGAAGTAAAAGACCTTACCAAAGAGTTTTTCGTTTCGCTTATTTTGCTTGCAGGCGGCGTATTCGGATTCTTTATTTCGCTCGATTTATTTACTATGTTCGTGTTCTACGAAATAGCCGTTATACCAATGTATTTGCTTATTGGTTTGTGGGGTAGCGGCCCGAAAGAGTATTCGGCAATGAAACTTACGCTGATGCTTATGGGCGGTTCTGCATTCCTGTTGGTAGGTTTGTTGGGTATATATTTTAACTCGAATGCCGATGGCGGCGCTCTTACTTGGAACTTGTTGGAAATTGCCAAAGTGCATATTCCTATCGAGGCTCAACGTATTTTCTTCCCGCTTACCTTTGTTGGTTTTGGTATTTTGGGCGCATTGTTCCCATTCCATACTTGGTCGCCCGATGGTCATGCCTCGGCACCTACCGCAGTTTCGATGTTGCACGCAGGTGTACTTATGAAATTGGGCGGTTACGGTGCTTTCCGCGTTGCCATGTATCTTATGCCCGAAGCAGCCAACGAAATGGGTTGGATTTTCATTATCCTAACCACTATTTCGGTTGTGTACGGTGCATTTGGCGCAATTTGGCAAAAAGACCTTAAATACATCAATGCTTATTCGTCGGTTTCGCACTGCGGTTTGGTATTGTTTGCTATTTTAATGAGCACCAAAACTTCAATGGACGGCGCTATTCTTCAAATGATTTCGCACGGTTTGATGACAGCCCTTTTCTTTGCCTTAATTGGTATGATTTACGGCCGTACGCATACTCGTATGATTGATAAAATGGGCGGTTTAATGAAAATATGGCCTTTCCTTTCGGTAATTTACGTTATCGCCGGTTTGGCTTCTTTAGGTTTGCCCGGTTTGAGCGGTTTTGCTGCCGAAATGACTATTTTCGTTGGTGCTTTCCAAAACACCGGAATGTTCTACCGATTGGCTACCGTTATCGCAGTTTCGGCAATTGTAATTACCGCCGTGTATATTTTGCGTGTAGTTGGTATTTTGTTGTTGGGCCCGCTTAAAAACGAAGAATTCGAGCATTATAAAGATGCTACTTGGTTCGAAAAAGTATCGACTGTTACCTTGGTTGTAGCAATTATGGCTGTAGGTATGGCACCACTTTGGCTTTCGAACATGATTATGGACAGTTTAACGCCAATTATAACCCGACTTAGTGCGGTTATTTAAGCCTGTTAAAATTTAATATTCTGAAAAATAACAACTTATGAATTTAGAAACCATTATGATAATGCGCCACGAAATCTTGCTTGTAATAGCAATTCTTCTGGTACTGATTGGTGAAATTTCAAACCCTAAGAATAAAAGCAACCTTATCCATTTTGCGATTGGTTTGTTTGCAATTGTTACTGCGGTTGGCTTTTTACCTATTGAAACAGGCAAACTTTTTGGCGGAATGTACCAAACTACAAACTTGGTTATTCTTTTCAAAAATATTTTGAACATAGGTACGCTTATAATTCTTTTGCAAGCAGCCAATTGGTTACGCAAACCCGAAAACGAATATCACACTTCGGAATTCTTCCTAATCATATTCTCGACCTTGTTGGGTATGCAGTATATGGTTTCCTCGGGCGATTTCTTGATGTTCTATCTTGGTTTGGAAACCGCTACCATTCCATTGGCAGCCTTGGCAGCTTTCGACCGCCACAAATCGGTTTCTGCCGAAGCCGGTGCCAAATTAATACTTTCGTCGGCTTTGTCGTCGGGTATTTTATTGTTTGGCTTGTCGCTAATGTACGGTATCAACGGCAGTTTGTATTTCGAAAATATGGCAGCTAC
>JAIFNC010000026.1:6459-13370 GCA_020047935.1 Bacteroidota bacterium | reverse complement strand
AATTTTGGAATGCAACAAAATTACTGAAAATTAATTGCATACCAAAATTTTAACGACTGAAAATAAACACTAACAATTTAAAAATTTTGGAACATGAGTAAAGATAATTTTGAAAAAATTTACGCACGAATAGGTACAGTATATTATAAACGTGTTGTTAAGCCTTTGCAGTCTAAAGACTTGTTAGAAGTTTTGCAAGAATGGAGTAAAGAAGCTATAAAAGAAGACCATGGAAATATTTTGCAGAAACTACCTAAATACGACGGTTTTTGCTGCGTGCCAAACCATATTAATTTTGAACAGGTTATAGGAAATTTTTACAACGAATACGAACCGTTTTTGCATAAGCCGGCACCCGGTACAATTGAAAACACGATGCAATTTTTAAAACACATTTTCAATGAACAAATAGAATTAGGCTTAGACTATTTAACTTTATTGTATTTGAAACCTACCGTAAAGCTACCGATTTTAGCACTTGTTAGTGAGGAGCGTAATACCGGTAAAACAACGTTTTTAAAGCTTCTGAAAGCAATTTTTACCAATAATATGACAATAAACACCAATGAAGATTTTAAAAGCAATTTTAATGCACACTGGGCAACTAAATTAATAATCGGAGTTGATGAAACGCTTTTAGAAAAAAAAGAAGATAGCGAGCGTTTAAAGAACTTAGCCACAGCACCGTTTTTTCAGTTAGAAGCCAAAGGCAAAAACCGACGTGAAATAGAATTTTTCGGCAAGTTTGTTTTATGTTCAAACAATGAAGAAAATTTTGTAATTGTAGAACCAAAAGAAACACGTTACTGGGTACGAAAAATACCAACCTTGCCAACCGATAATGAACATTTTATAGATTTACTAATTGCAGAAATACCGGCACTATTAGACTACCTGCAAAAACGTAAAATGACTACAACCGGAGTAGGGAGTAGAATGTGGTTTACACCGGCACAAATTAAAACGGAGGCTTTAGAAAAATTGAAAAAGGCAAATCGAAGTAGTTTAGAACGTGTATTAGAAACCGAAATTTCTGAAATGTTGCTAACATTCAATTTAGATGCTATTCGATTAAGTTATAACGACTTCAAAGAACTGTTAAAAAATTCAAACCTGCGAAATGTAAGTTCAAATCAAATCAAAAAAGTTTGCGACAATTGGGGTGTTGAAATTTCAGAAAATACAACTACTTATAAAAAATACTTTTGGTCTGGTAACGGCGACAATTTTGTATTAGATTATAGCACCGGCAAAGCCCGAGTTTTTGAATTTAGTCGCGAAGTGTTTAATTTAAAACTTGCAAAAAGTGAAAACAACGAAAAAACAGCTGAACAGCTTGCAAATGAAGCGTTTGAACCAATTGAAGAAAAATTACCGTTCTAAAACTCTAAAATTTGATGATTTGATGATTTTACTATATATAGTATTGATTTTTAATAAAATATATAATCATCAAACTATCATCAATTAATCATCAAATCATCAAATAAGACAAATTTTAAAAACTTATCGTATGCTTTTAACCGTTCCAAATAATCATCAAATAAAAAATTTGATGATTGATTGATGATTAATTGATGATTGATGTAGAAACTGTAATACAGTAAGTTACAAGAAAAAATCATCAATCATCAAATTTTTTGAGGTTGCGACCGTGGGGCATATTTTAACTGTTATATTGAAATAATATAAAATTTACTTGTAGAAAAAACAGAAATAGGACTGAAATTATGACAAATGAATTTAACGAAATAAAAGAACTGACTAAAAAAGCAAAAGAAAAAAATGCTATTCAGTTTTTAAATTCAATAGGCATTCAATATGTAAAAAAATATGGTAACTTATTTTACTATAACGCTCCGTTTCGAAATGACGACGAAAATGCAAGCATGTTTGTAAATGCCGATAATAATACTTTTTATGACCGTGGCGGAACACACAAACAAGGCGATTTAATTACTTTGGTTTGCCTTATTGAAAATTGTAGTTTTAAAGATGCTGTTTTAAAAATAAACGGAATAAGCCCAATTTCTTATTTTTCTAAAAGTGAACCTTTAAAAAAAGAAACTGAAAGCAGTACAATTGAAATTAAGCATATACAGCCAATTCAAAACAAAGCATTAATACAATACTTACAAAGCAGAAAAATTGCTTTGCCTTTGGCGCAAATCTATTTAAAAGAGGCTTATTATAAAGTCGGAGAATATCAATATTTTGCACTGGCTTTCAAAAACAATTCCGACGGTTACGAATTAAGAAACAACGCCAAATCAAAAAACTTTCCGAAAGGCTACAAAGGTTGTGCAGGTTCAAAAGATATTACAACCATACAAGCCAGCGGCACCGGCTTAAATATTTTCGAAGGCTTTTTTAACTTTTTAAGTGCACTAACACACTACGAACAAAGCGCACCAACGCAAACAACCATAATTTTAAATTCAACTTCGAATTTTAAAAAAGCTATTCCGGAACTTCAAAAGTTTAATAGTTGCAATGCCTTTTTAGATAACGATACAGCCGGCACCGATACACTTTTGCAGCTTCAAAAAATTATACCGGCAACAAAAAACCGAGCAAATGAAATTTACCCGGCTTATAACGATTTTAACGAATACCTTTGCAGCTTTACAAAGTAGGCATTTTGATTAATTCTTCTTTCATTAATTCATTTGCTATATCGGCATAAACCATAGTTGTTTTCATGTTCGAATGATTCATTATTTTTTGTAAAACAGGCATATACATTTTATTGCTTGCCGCCAACGTTCCAAATGAATGCCTTGCCGTGTGAAAACTTATATTTTTATCTATACCGGCATGTAAAGCCCACTGTTTTAAAAAATAATTGTCGTTTATTATTCCGTCAAAAACTAACTCCCCCTTTTTTTCAATCGAGTTTAGTGTTTTTTGCGCTTGCTCAGTTAATTGAATATTATTATAATACGGTTTTGAATTTCTTGTTTTGTAGTGTATTATGCTAATCTGATTATTTTGAACATCCGACCATTTAAGCCGTTTTACATCCGATATTCGCAAACTTGCAAAGCACGAAAATAAAAAAGCTTTGCGGAGTAAATTTCTTTGTGGCGAATCTTCTTTATAATTGCAATTACTAAGTTTTCTTAATTCTTCAATAGTCAAAAATTGCATTCTTTTACCGGTTATTTTCGGAATTTTAAAATCAATAGGGTTCTTTTCAATCAATTCTTTTTTAACCGCATGACTAAAACAAATTTTCAATGTAGTAACATATTGAATTACTGTATTTTCGCTTCGTTTTGCTTTTTTCTTACTGCTAGTAGTTAGCAAATAATTATAATAATCGTAACACAATTCTTTTGTAAATTTTTTAACTGTGGCATGTTTAATATTTTGCTTTTCGCAAAACTTCTTTAAATGATGCAAAGCGTACATATTGCGCCTGTTTGTCATATCAATATTATTTTCGAAAAAAGAAAACAATTCGGCATCATTTGGAGCAACACCCGGCTGATAAATACCTTTGCTAATTTCATTCTGTTTTCTGTATGCAATGGTTTGCGCCAGTTCAACATTTAATCTGTCTACATTCAATATTCGTTCTGCTTTCGAATAATCTTTTGAAACATACAGATTTAAAAATTCATAAAACCGTTTTTTCGGTTCACCTGTGCGCTTGTTTGCCGGAATATAAATATCTAAATAAATTGAAAAATCGATTTGCGCTTGCCTTTGTCGGTATCTAATTTTTATCATGGTTTTGTTTGTGTTATTAGTAACATTCTAGTAACACAAAGTTAGAATTAATATCAATAGTAACAAATTTTTTGTTTAATTTTATATTGATTAAGGCATGCTAAGTAATTAATTATCAATCTATTATGTTATTTAGAATTGTTATAAATTATCATTTCAAATTAACAGTTAATTAACAAGCAAAAAAGCAGTCTTTCTGTTCAATTTATTGAAGCTTTTAAATGTAGTTGAAGCATTACTATAATTGCCGTGAATATTAAAGTCGCTTTAAAATTATATGTGCCGGATTTTATGCAGAAAAGCGAATTCAATAGAAAAAAGATTAAAAAAAATGCAAAATTTTGAATTTGTAAATTCCTTACTTCAAGTAATTTATAATTGTAGCAGAAAAAACTTCAAAAAAAGAGAGAAAAAAATCGATTTTTTTTGAGAAATAATTTGGCAGTAACGAAATTTTATCTACTTTTGTCAGCGCAAAACAACGGGTGCCATAGCTCAGTTGGTAGAGCAACGGACTGAAAATCCGTGTGTCCCTGGTTCAAATCCAGGTGGCACCACCCGCTAAAAGGCTGTTAGAAATAACAGCCTTTTTTTGTTGCATTTTTTTACTGTACTTTTAATTCAGCATTACATCATTCCATTGTTTAACATCGCATCGTCCGTATACTGCACTAAAAAAAGCAGTTACGCATTTTTCCACCTCGGTAATTCCATGATCGGTTGCCCATTTTTTAATGGTGTTTAATTCTTGTTTCAAGGTTTCTTTTTCAACAAAACCTAAATGAATTTTAGTTATGGCCTCAGTTTCCTTCTTCGATATTCGGTGGGTGTAAATTACCAAATTACGAAGCTCAGTCGTTTGATTTACCGCGTTGCCCGATGTAAAGAGCTTGTCTTTTTCAATTATAAGTTTCTGGTTATTAAACCCAACTTTTTTTGACACCTGCTTTTCGCCAATTTTATAATAAAAAACCACAAATCGGTCGTTGTTAAGCGGATAGTTTTTTGCATCGAGCAAAACTTCCAACGAGCTGCCGATTACGGTAAATTTTCCGCTGCCAAAATACGTTTTTAGGTCTAAAATCCGGTCTTCGGTTTTTCGGAAGCCTCTGGTTTCGTAGCCCTTGTACGCTTGTAATACGGTACTTAAACTTGCTTGCAAAATCGAGTCGCCCGGCAGACTTTCCGCCGAAGCCAACCAAAGCGTTCCTTTGTTGTCCATAAACAAGGCTTTATCGGTTTTTGAAGAAAAAGCAAGCAGCGCATCAGGCACCAAATCCGTTCCTGCTTCCAACTTGCCGGAATTTGCAGTTATACCGGCTGCCGATTGAACACATAAATATTGTGCATTAGCGGGTATTAAAAAAGCTACCGTTACGAACAAGAAAGTTAGTGATTTTATAGTGTTGAATTTCATAATTTTACCTTAATATTTGGTTTTATTTACTTTTAATAACATATTCGCCGCCCAAATTTCCGGTTACGTTAAGGGGCTTGCCAATTGGGGTTTGGCGCGTAGTTTCGGCAGTGGCATTTTTAACTTTAAACGACACGTACGAAATAAGTTCGGTAACAGGTATACCGGAAGATTTATTTGCTTGCAGAAATTCGACCAACGAACTTGCAAACGGGCTGTTTGTACCTGCCGTACCATCGGCAACTTCTTCCAAATTGCCCGATGTAAGTGCCCAACGCGAAGCTATTTTATCGTTTGCAGCCTCGTAGGTAACTTTATTGTCGCGAACAAACAATGCACCTGAAAAACAAGCATCGGCAACCACAAACATATGTTTACATTCAATTTTATCCAAATATTTAACCAATCGCGAATTTGCCATGTAATCGGTTTCAATACCGGCTTGCGCATCTACCGGAATCCATGAACCTTCGTCGAATTCGGCATCGTAATAACCATGTCCGGCATAGTAAATAAGCAAGTTATCGTTAGCGGTAATTTGTTGCTTAATTTTAATCAGCTCGTTTCTAATGCCTTGTTGTGTAGCTTCGGCATTGTAAATTTCGAACACAAAATCGGGCTCGAAACTGTATTTCGAAAGCAAGGTTTCTTTAATCATTTTTACATCCGAAACCGCATTATTCAGCTTAGTCCAATGCTTGTATTCGTCAATTCCGATAGCAAAAAAGAAATTGCGTGCCAAAGGTTCGGGCACAAAATAATCGATATCTTCGGTTTCCGAAACCACCACTGTTTCGTCGCCGGCGGCTATTTCTTCGCCCAAATTAATTACAAATTCTTCCATAACCGTTTTATTGGTTCCATCGGCAGTTATTACAATACGAATTTTATTTTCAATTCCTTGTGGTTTTTTTATACCTTGCGTTTGCGAATTATTGGGCAAATGGGTAACCAATATCGAAAATTCGTTCGATTTTCCGGCATCCAAGGTATCGGCAGTTACAAGCGCCGGAATTTCGATATTTGGAATGGTTACGGGCATAAGGGTAATTATCGATAAATTTTTTGCCAATCCTTTGCCGTAATTATTAAGTGTAAACTTAATGGTTCCGGTTTCGCCTTTTTTGAGCTTTTGCTCTTTTTCGGTAGGGTACACAAAGGTTAAATTTGATACAAACAAATCGGCAAGAGGCTGTATGTTATTTTGTACGTTGGTATTTTGTGCAATAGTTGCTTGCGCTTGCTGTTTGATTTGCCTGTTTTCGTTCAAATTATTTAGTAAAACAGTAATGGTATTCAGGTTTTCGTATGCATCCAATTCATCGGGATTTAAACTTATTGCCTTTTCAAAATATGGTTTTGCCAAATCAAAAAACTTAATTGCTTCCAATTCAAATTCGTCGCCTTGTTTTTGGTACTGTTCCACGGTCATATCGCTAACAGCAGCATTAAAAGTTAAACCTTCCAAAAAATAAAAA
This sequence comes from Bacteroidota bacterium, assembly GCA_020047935.1. Classification (GTDB taxonomy): domain Bacteria; phylum Bacteroidota; class Bacteroidia; order Bacteroidales; family JAIFNC01; genus JAIFNC01. The sequence goes on along the minus strand of JAIFNC010000026.1, from coordinate 6,740 downwards.
GTACCCACATTATAAATTGCATCCAAGTAATTAGGGTCTAATTCAATGGCTTTTAAGCAAATATCGGCCGATTGGGCAAATTCTTCCTTGGCAAAATAAAGCAATGCCAAATTATAGTATGCCTTAGGGTCTTTGGGGTTTAATTGTATTATTTCTTCAAATTTGACTTGTGCAGCATCAAACTGCTGTTGTTGCAACAACAAATTGGCTTCCTGCTGATAAAAGAAAACACTGTCGGGAAACTGTTTTTTAGCTTTTGTAATCAATTCATTTGCTTTGTC
>JAIFNC010000026.1:0-6451 GCA_020047935.1 Bacteroidota bacterium | reverse complement strand
CAATAAATGCAAGCATTTTCTTTTCTGCTTCGTCGAAATTTTGCGCTAAATAATATGTTAAAGCTTCTTCGCGCATAAAATGCCTGTTTTCCGGATACAGCTGTGCACCTTGCCTAAACAACTCCAGTGCTTTTGTATTATCGCGTAATACATCGCGTTCGAGCATTGCCGTATACATTATAAATTCAGGTTTATTTACTTGCAAAAATTTCAAATTATCAATTGCCTTATACACTAAATCGACATTTTTCGCTCGATAAGCAATGTGCAAAATGTATACAAAAGCTGTTGTATCGGTTGGTATTAAACTTGCTGCCTTCTGAAAAGCTGATATTGCTTCATTTAATTTATTCGCTTCATACAATTGCTTCCCTTGGTTAATTCGCTGTTGCCATTCGGCAACAAAATCTTGCGCTGTAATTGCAGTAAAGGGAATTATTCCCAGCAGTATTATATAAATTATTCGCTTCATATTTAAGAGGTTGTTTTTAATTTCAAATATAACTATTAAATTGTATATATTTCGTAAACTTAAATTTTTTATCTTTTTTTTTTCTTCAATAAAAGAAAACGATACATTGTAATAAAAAAAAATAACTTTGCAATTATATTAAATAATCAGCTAAATGAAAACAATAGAAGAATTACTTTTTGAAATAGCACAAAATACCGAGCAAAAAGAACAATTTCAAAAAGAATTGCGCAACTTATGCAATAAACTTGGTGTTACACCAGCCGACGAGTTAAGGTATAAAGCCAACTTATTCAATAATTTACGCGAAAAAGAAATCGATGCACGAACCATTTCTATTATTAACTTAATAGAACAATCGCTCAAAATAATTCAGCCCACCGCAATAAAAATAGCCGAACCTAAAGCATTTTTTAGTCCGCGCGAAAATTGCTATTTAAATATTATTGAAGAAATAGAAAAATCGAAGGAAAGCATTGATATTTGTGTATTTACAATTTCGGATAATCGAATTTCCGAACGAGTAATTGAAGCCCATAACCGAGGGTTAAAAGTGCGAATTATAACCGATAACGAGAAACTTTTCGACAAAGGCTCGGATATTGAATACCTTTACCGAAGCGGAATTGATGTGAAAATTGACAATACAAAACATCATATGCATCATAAATTTGCAATTTTCGACAAAAAAAGACTGATAACCGGCAGTTATAATTGGACTTTAAGTGCCAACGAATATAACCACGAAAACATTGTTGTGCTTAAAAATGCCAAATTAATTGGTAAATTTGTAACCGTATTTAATAAACTATGGACTGAAATGTCGGACTTTTAGGATATTTTATTTGCATTGTTTTTTTTGCTATTGATAAAAAATACTGTAATTTTAGAAATTGTAAAACAAAACCAGTTACCTTTAATTTCGAATTGAAATGAAGCACTATTTTCCTATCTTAAGTATTTTTGCACTTGTTGTAACCGGTTGTATAACACCGCAAAAAACTGTTATGCTCAATAATTTGTACGAAGAACAAGAATTTACTAACCCTAAAAGCGAAGATAGAAAATACCTGGTTAATAATTACGATATTTTGCACATTACCATAAATTCATTCAATTCGGATGTTGCCAATTTGTTCAATTCAAAATCTAATGTACAGTACGATACGGAACAGCAATCGGGCGGTGGACAAGCCAGCGTTACACAAGTAGGCGGTTCGTTTTATTTCAACGGCTATACGGTAGACCGATTTGGGAATATTGAATTACCAATGATAGGCAAGCTACATGTTGCAGGGAAAAGCCTCGAAGAAGTAAAAGCCAATGTACAAGCCGAATTGCGCAAAACCATTACCGATGCTATTGTAGAACTCAAATTTGTAAGTTTCAGGCTAACTATTACCGGCGAAGTGGCGAAAAGAGGAATTGTAAATATTTACGAAGAACGAATAAATATACTTGAAGCCCTAACGATTGTAGGCGGAATGACCGAATTTGCCAGAGCCGACGAAGTGTTGCTTATTCGTGCTACCCCTACCGGCAGCAAAGTTTTTGTGCTCGATTTAACTAAAAAAAGCATTTTCGAGTCGGAAAATTTTTATTTGCAGCCAAACGATATGATTATAGTAAAACCGATTTCGGCAAAAATCCGTCGTCTGAATTTCTCCGATTACTCCATCTTGCTTTCTGCCATAACAACAACCATTACTACCATTGTACTCATAAATAACATAAATAATGGCGCAAACAATTGAAACATCGAGCCTTGCAACCTTCGACATAAAACGATTCATATTTCGAGTACTCGCGAATTGGTATTGGTTTGTTATTACAGTTTCGGTAGCATACGCTTATGTTACGCTCAAAAATTTGTACCAAATACCTATTTACGGGGTACATACCAAAATAATGATTCAGAAAAAACAAACCGGCGAAGAATCGTATCTTAAAAGTTTGCAATTTTTTGACCAAGGCAAAAGCATGGAAGATGAAATTGAAATGCTTAAATCGTACCAACTTAACTACCAGACAATAAGCGAACTTCCCGAGTTCAGGATTTCCTATTTTAAAGTCGAACGGTTTAGTCAGGAAGAATTATACAAAAATACTCCTATTGTTTTTATTCCCGATACCGCTTTGTACAATGCAGCACATACCCAATTTATGGTTACGGCGCTAAGCGAAAACGAAGTTTTGATTGAAATAAAAGGCGGAAAATTCAACCAAAAAGTATTATTGGGCGAAAGCATTCAGTCGGAGGTATTAAACGGTGCACTTATTAAAACCTCAAAATTTTCTTCTACCGATATTGGCAAGCAGTACATGTTTACAATCAGCGAATTACACTCGCTTACCAACTATTATGCATCGAATATTAAAATTCAGCTAATAACCGAAACCGGCGGAGTATTATGGCTTTGGACATCGGGCACGGTGGCTGAAAAAGAGGCCGATTATTTGAACAAATTGGTAGAACTTTACATTGAAAATGAACTGGAACAGAAAAACAAAATTGCCGAAAATACCATACAGTTTATTGATAAGCAATTGGTAGGAATTATAGATTCTCTAAAAACGACCGGCGACAGTTTACAGGAATTTCAATTATCAACCGGTATTTTCAACCTTTCGCAAGAAGGCGATGCACTGTACGATGGAATAAAAAATGCCCAAGAAACGATTGTAGAATTATATTTCAAAAAAAAGTATTACCATTATGTGCTTAACCAAGTTAAATCGAAGACCGATACCGTAAAATCAATCATTATTCCTTCGGTAATGGGCATTGACGACGTGTTATTGATGCAAAAAATTGAGACTGTATCGCGACTCAACGAACAATTAAAAGAAAAAGGTTTCGGGGTATTGGACGTTTCAAATGTACCAAGCGTTCGAATTATTGCTGAAAAAATTGAATTATTCAATAACCAAATTATACGGTATGTTGAAGGAAATTTAGCCGTGCTTGACCAAGCTGTAAACGAAAAAAACAACGAAATAAAAGAACTCAGTTTAAAAATACAGCGTTTGCCTGCTATTGAAAGAAAAATGACCACCATTGAAAGAAAATATAATTTCAACGACAATATTTACACTTACCTATTACAGAAAAAAACCGAAGCAGGCATAACCAAAGCATCGAACAAAACCGATGTGAAAGTTTTGGACAAAGCCAAGCCGGAAAACAGAATATTGCAGACCCAAAATCAGGCAAACCCAATGAGTGCCATGCTATTGGGGCTTATTATTCCAATAGTAATTATTGTTTTGAAAGACTTTTTCAATTTCAAAATTATCGACCGTTCCGATATTGAACGAAGTGTACATTCGCCCATTATAGGAACTATTGGGCATTACGAAAAAAAATCGGGTATTCCGGTATTCGAAAATCCAAAATCGCCTATTTCGGAATCGTACAGAGTACTAAGAACCAACCTACAATACTTGCTGCTCGACGATTTGAACAAAGTAATAGGTCTTACTTCGACCTCAGGAGGTGAAGGAAAAACATTTACTTCGGTCAATTTGGCTTCCATAATTGCCATGTCGAACAAAAAAACACTGCTAATTGGGCTCGATTTGCGAAAACCAAAAATACATACCATGTTCGATATGCCTAACGATATAGGTATTTCGAACTATTTAATCGGGCAATACGATGTAGACCAAATTATTTTGCCGACGCAAATAGCCAATCTAAGCATTGTTCTTTCCGGACCTATTCCGCCCAATCCGGCAGAACTGATTGAATCGGAGAAAATGTTTCGATTAATTGAATATGCAAAAATGAATTTCGATTACATAATTATTGACACGCCGCCGGTGGCAATTGTTACCGACGCATTGCTTATTTCGCAATATACCGACATTAATTTGTATGTAATAAGGCAAAACTACACCTTAAAAAGCGCTGCTAATATAATTAACGAAGTTGCCCAAAAAATGAATCGATTAAACATTGTAATTAACGATGTTGAATTTGATAAAGGCTATGGTTACGATTACAGCTATTCGTATGGTTTTGGTATGGAACACGGCTATTATGAGGATGAAGGAACAAAACCCGGATTGCTTGCACGTTTAAAAGGATTTTTCAGGTAAGAACCAATTTTCACCTCTAAATAAATTTTATTATGAAACACGACCCGGCAACCGAAATTCAGAAGCTGAAACAATTCGGCGAATTTGGCGACGTAAACCCATCTATTACCGACTCATCGACCTTTACCTTTTTAGGTGCCGATACGATGGTAGGCACCTTTCATGGCGAAACAGAAGGCTGTTTTCTTTATTCGCGACACTGGAACCCAACCAACAAATACCTGAGCGATGCCTTAGCCGCTATGGAAGGAACCGAAGCTGCATGGGTTACCGGCTCAGGTATGGGTGCAATTACATCGGCAATTTTGCAGGTTTGCTCAGCCGGAGACCATATTATTTCGAGTGTTACAACTTATGGAGGTACCTTTGCATTTCTGAAAAATTGGTTGCCTCGCTTTGGTATCGAAGTTACTTTTGTGCACATAAGAAATTTCGATATGATTGAAAAAGCGTTTAAACCTAATACCAAACTGCTTTATACCGAATCGCTTACCAATCCGCTGCTTGAAGTTTCCGACATTCCGCGCTTGGCGCAACTAACCAAAAAGCACCATGCAAAACTCATGGTGGACAATACATTTACCCCCATGATTTTATCGCCCTTTAAATTGGGTGCTGATATTGTAGTTTACAGCATGACCAAATTTATAAACGGCAAAAACGATTGCGTTGCAGGTGCAATTTGCGGTTCGCAAGAATTTATAAACAATCTTATTGATGTAAATTCAGGTACTGCAATGTTGCTGGGTCCGGTACTCGACCCCTTGCGTTCGTCGAGCATTCTAAAAAACCTGCATACTTTACATATTCGTTTACAGCAACATAGCAAAAACGCTACTTTTATAGCCGCCAAATTTAAAGAAGCCGGAATACGAACCGTGTACCCCGGCATGCCCGAACATCCGGAACATGCAATGATGACCAAACATATGAACCCCGGTTTTGGTTATGGAGGAATGATAGCCATAGATATGGTTACGGCAGAACGAGCAAACAAACTTATGGAAGCAATGCAAAATAAAGGCGTGGGTTACTTAGCGGTAAGTTTGGGTTATTTTAAAACCTTGTTCAGCAATTCGGGCAGCAGCACCTCATCGGAAGTTCCTGCCGAAATACAGAAAGATATGGGACTTTCGCCCGGATTGGTTCGCTTTTCGGTAGGCTTAGACTTTGATATTCAAAACACTTGGAACTATATTCATGAAGCGCTGGTTGAAACAAAAAGCATTTAAAACCAAATTAAAATAAAAATAAAACGCAATTTGCACTTTTTTGGCGCGAATTGCGTTTTTCTCTATAAAAATAGTATTAACCTATGAGCATTCCAAGAGTTATTTTAGCCATCATTTTCCCACCGCTTGCCGTTATCGACCGAGGTTGCGGTTCGGTTCTAATTATACTTCTGCTAACCATAGCCGGCTGGGTACCCGGCGTTATAGGCGCATTGGTAATTCTTAACCGACGAAACGATTGGGATTAATGCTTCATTTATAATTCCGGAATCAGTTTTTCCAATGCCATTCCGCGCGAACCTTTAAGCAAAATTACCGAATTATTTATTGGGTTTACTTTCAATAATTCCAACATTTCGTTGGTTGAAATTATGAAATTAAATTCGGGGTAATTCAGTTTATGCTGAATAAAATTTGCGCCTACAAAATATATTTTATCCAATTTCAGCGTTGCAGCCAGTTTAATTATAGCGTTGTGTTCATCAAAAGCATAGGCGCCAAGTTCAAACATATCGCCCAAAATAGCTATTTTATTCGTATTATTAAGTGCAGCAAAACTTTCAATTGCCGCTTTCATACTTATCGGGTTTGCATTATAGGCATCAATCCAAAGCATATTTCGCTCGGTATTAGCTATTTGCGAACG
>JAIFNC010000060.1 GCA_020047935.1 Bacteroidota bacterium | reverse complement strand
CCCAACGACCAAATTACCACGCAAGCAAAATTTTTATCGCGTTGTACCATTCGCGTTCCGCGAGTTACAATGGCATTTTTCCATTCGGGGTATTTAACCGGCGATTTATTAAACTGGTTCCAAAGCTGGTGGCTTTCCAAATTGGCTTCGTCCATTACGTACAAACCCAGTTCGTCGCAAAGTTCGTAAAACCTTACCTGATTCGGGTAATGTGCCGTACGAACCGCATTAAAATTATTCTGTTTCATCAGAATAATATCCTGTCGCATGGTAGTTTCGGTTATTGCGCGACCGTTAAATTGGTCGAACTCGTGCCTGTTTACGCCTTTAAACTTAACAGCTTTACCATTAATAAGTACTTTATTTCCTTGCAATTCAACCATTCTGAAACCTATTTTAATAGGAACCGACTGTTCAACTTCGCCGCTAGCTTTCAAATTAATAACTGCTTTATAAAGAGTAGGGTTTTCAGCTGACCAAAGTTCGGGTTTTTGTACCGGAATTTCGAATTTCAAGATTTTCGAACCGTTTACCGGTTTGGTTTCTTGTTTAAATACTTCGTTATTTAGGTTGAAAAGTTTAAATTCCAGCTCGAAATCCGATGTTGCCTCCGAAAGTTCAACTTCTACCGAAAGCAAGGCATTTTTGTAATTATCGGTAAGTGCGGTATTAATCGTATAATCTTGAACCGTAAGTTTTTCAGTTGAGTAAATATATACATCGCGATGAATGCCCGAAATACGCCAAAAATCTTGGTCTTCCAAATATGAGCCGTCGGAATAACGCAAAACTTTTACGGTCAGCTGGTTGTTTTCGGCTTTTATTTTATTGCTTATGTCGAATTCGGCAGGTAATTGCGAATCTTCGGAATAGCCAACAAATTCGCCGTTGAGCCATACATAAAAAGCCGATTCTACCCCGGCAAAATGCAATATGGTTTTCTTGTTGGCATTATATTCGGCATAATTGAAACTTTTTCTGTATACACCGGTTTCATTGCCTTCAATGGGAACAAAAGGAGGATTGACCGGAAACGGATGCTTGATATTGGTATAAATTGGAATTCCATAACCTTTTAATTGCCAATTCGATGGCACTTGTATGGTTTTCCAGGCTAAATCGTCGAAATTTACCGATTCGAATTTTTCAGGTAGTTTTTCCGGATTATCGCTAAAGAAAAATCTCCAGTCGCCATTCAAAAAAAACTTCGAATTGTTGTAATAAGAATTTCCTTTAAGCGCTTCATTTTCAGAAGAAAAAACAGAATAATTTGCACGCATCGGCAAGCGATTAATTTCGAATACTTGCGGATTTTGCCATTCGGTGTTTTGGCAAAAAACCGGCGTACTTATAAGCACCAGTGCGAATAATTTGGTATATTTCATAACAAATGGTATTTGGGCCTAAATTTAGTTTTTAAAATTTCATCAAAAATAAAAGCATAAATATAAAAATGTTTTATTAATTTTGGTAAGCTTTTAGGTTTATGTTTCCGGAATTTTTATTTTGAAGTGAACATCGATAAAAATAGTACATTTTGATTAACGGACAGTTTTTGAGGACGATATTTGCCGCTCAAATACACTATAATTTGAATTATAGCGTTAAAACTTAAATTTAAACTGCACATAACTTAATTAATTACATTTCGTATAACCGATTATTGAAATAATTTTAAATTTAACCTATATGAAAAACAGACCAACTCGTTTTATAATTTATGTCTTTCTGGGAATAACCGGCCTTTTTTTAAGCCAGGCTTGTATTGATAAGAAGGACTTTACGTTCGATGACATTACGACTTCGACCACTTTACATCCTTCGTTTGGTGTGAACATTGGTACTGCAACTGTCAAAATTAGTGATATTATAAAAGAAAAACCCGATACGCTAATTTTTAATCAGGACGGTACCATAAATATTCGATTCAAAAAAGACAGTTTACTTTCCTACAAAGTAAGTGAGCTTTTTACCATGCCTGAATTCCCAAAAGTTACAATAGGTAAAAGTATGGGTATTCAGACTGTAGGAAAAATTGGTGCAGTGAAAAAATACGTTACTTTAGGATCGCTTTCCGATCAGCTTGACCCAACAATTAAAACGGCAATTATAGCAGCCGAAACACTTACAAACGCCGGACTTAAAGGAACTTTCCCGAAAGTAGACCCGCAACCAGCAGGCGAATTTGCGCCGGATAATGTGATTGATAATTTTGAGTATGCAACATTCGAATCGGGTTCTTTATCGATAACAATTGAAAATAAATTACCTATTACCCTTAAAACAATTATTCTTCAATTATGGAATGCGGTAGAGGTGAATGGCAAATTAGAAAAAGAAGCCGGCGGAATGATTGGTGAACTTGCCTACTCCAATATAACCAATGTTGCACCTAATAACAAATCGACCTTATCATTCGACTTAAAAGATAAAACTATTAAAAACAAGCTTATTGCTGTTTTTAAAACGCTTGAAACCGAAGGCGGCGAAGTAGACAAAGTAGACCGCGCTACTCAAGGTATTGGTTTTGAGATTAATTCGAGCGACCAGTTGCAAGTAAAAGATGGGAAAGCAAAAATTCCTTCCGATACAGCACCTATTGAAGGTGACCAAAATTTAGATGTTTCGCCGGGTGCCGACGTAGAAATTACGAAAATTAAAATTAAAAAAGGTAGTTTAGACTTTAATATTAATACAAACTTTAAAGACGAATACACATTGACCTTAAACTTCCCACAGTTTAGCGGTATTGATAACAAAAAAGTCATAAAATTCGGTGGTTCAAACCAACCCGGAGTTGTATCAATTCCACTTTCCGGAGCTATTCTCGATTTAACCGGCAATAAGTTAATTGTAACTTACGATATTCCACTTTTCAATTCTGCAATTCCGTTTATAACATTCAATTTTGCCGATAAAATTGATATTGATGTAACAATAAACAATTTTGAATGGGAGTACGTTACCGGTTTCTTTGGATTACACGAAACTAAAATTGACCCGCAAAAATTTGCCGTAGACATGGCAAGCATTGAAGGATTGGACGGGAAAATTGCGCTTACCGACCCTCGAATTAAACTCGAAATTATCAATAATTCCATAGGTTTGCCGGTAAACATGAAATTTGATATTTCAAACTCAGAGGGTGCTGCTGTAAATGTAAACGAAAAATTAAACAACCCAATTCAATTCGACGCTGAATACAAAAAAACAACCTTGCTAAATATTAATAAAACGACATATCCAGACATGATAAGTCTGTTAAGTTTTCCGTTTAAAGAGTTGAATTATAGCGGTTTAATTAACATTGGCGACAATGCAGTAAGAGAAAATTATGTTACCGATACTTCGACAGTGCTGGTAAACTTAGCCATTGATGTACCTTTCGAGTTTAAAGCCGAAAACGTGAAATATGAGAAGAAATTTGCCGGACCGGTTAAGCTTCCGCAAGATGCAAAACTTAAAATTGTTAAACTGTTTATTGACGTTGAAAACCAATTTCCGTTTGATTTAAGTGTTGATTTTGAAATGCGCGATTCAACGCTTAACAAAGAATTAGATAAAGTTTCGAAGAAATTTTTGGAAGCTGCTACTTTTGACACCAACGGCAACATTGTTACGAAAAAATACACGGTTGAAATTTCGCTTACCGAGGAAGAAGTTACCAATTTGCAAATTGCTAACCAATTTATTGCAGTAGCTTCATTTTCAACCCTTGGAACAGAAGGCGTAAGCATACGACACGACGCGACACTTAAAATGGGTTTCCGAATAGCAGCCGGTGCCGATGTTAATATTTCGCTCGATTCAAATAAGAATAATTAAACAAAGAACCTATTTTATTATGAACAAAATAATTAAAAATATATTTGCAGCAGGTCTGCTTACCTTAAGCATAAGCGCTTTGGCTCAGGAACGTACTGCCTATAACTTAGGCGGAACTTCTTTCAGACACGAATTCAACCCTGCCTTGCAACCTACATGCAAAGTATACATAAATTTACCGGCTATTTCGAACCTCGATTTTAATATAAGAAACAGCTTCGGTTTATTTGATCTTATTCAGTACAACGATGAAAATAATAAAGATGCCGGTAAAAAACTCGATTTCGATTTATTGGCCTCGGTTCTGAATAACGACAATAGTTTTTCGACTCGCCAAAATATTAATCTATTAGGTTTTGGTTTTAAAGTGAAAAAGCTATACTTCCATTTTGGTTCTTCGTTAATAAACGATATGCGTTTAAGCTATCCGGATGATATTTTGACCATCAGAAACGGCTTTTTCGATATCGAAAGCACCACCCCTACCGTGGTTGATTTAAGCAATATTGCTTTAGATATAAATACTTACGCCGAAATTAGTCTGGGCGCTTCGTATACCGATGTAATACCGGGTTTAACCGTGGGCGGTAAGCTGAAATACCTTCGCGGTATTATGAATATGAATACGGCTAAATCAACCTTTCAAATAACTACGAACCCGGTTGATTATTCCATGAGTGCTACTATTGATTATGCCTTTGAAGGAGCATTTCCAATAGCTGTAAATATGGTAAACGGTGTTCCGAAAGTAGAACCCACCATTGAAGACGCTAACGGTGCAATTGAGTATTTGAAAACCGGAGGCAATAACGGTTTCGCGGTTGATTTGGGTGCCACCTATAAATTGAAAGAAAAATTCACCTTCGGTTTGTCAATACTCGATTTAGGCGCTATTAAATGGGGAAATCAAGTGCAATCGTTGAATGCTAAATTCGACTATAAATTCGAAGGCTTTGTTTTAAATGCCGATTCTATGATGTCGGGCGATAAAGATGCCAACGGCGATTCGTATATAGACCGCCAAGTAAATAAAGTAACCGACGAAATTCAAACAAAATTGGATAATGCTTTTAGCACAACCGATATTGAATCGTACAGCACAGGTTTGCCTACCCGAGTATTTTTAAGTGCTAACTATCAAGCATTAAAATGGTTAAACGTAGGATTTTTGTCGAGAAACGAGTTTTACAAAAGCAAATTTCATCCGGGTGCAACCCTTTCGGTAAACGTTTTGCCAATTCGTCAGGTAGCTGCATCGCTTTCGTATTCGGTATTCGACAACAGTGCTGCTAATGTAGGCGCCGGTCTAGCATTGCGGTTGGGACCTTTGCAGTTTTACACGGTTACCGATAACTTCATAAGCTTCATACAACCGCAAAATGCCCGAAATGCTTATGTTCGCTTCGGTTTTAACCTAATGTTTGGTTGCAAACCTAAAAAAGAAGGTCAGTCGCTTATTAGTCAATAAAAAACTACCATAAAAAAACACCCGGCAATTATTTTTGTCGGGTGTTTTTTTATGTTGAAGTTTTACTGCACTGCCAAATAAGCATTAATATTACCCCAACCAAAATTGGAATTTCGATTCGGATAAATTGAAGCCGATTGTTTAAGACGTGTAAGCACTTGGTCGCGAGTCCAAGTTGGGTATTTGGCCCAAACTAAGGCAGCTACACCGGCAGTAAACGAAGTTGCAACGGACGAACCTCCAATGTATTGTTTGCTGTTTTCATAAAACGAAGTGGTTGGCGAAGTACGATCGCTGTCGCCGGCACGTTGCATAATTACGGTAAAATCAATTTTTCCGCCTTTATGGCAAACAGCGCATTCGGTATATCCGGCAGCATCGGTAATACCGGTTACCGCCACACATTCGGTCATACTTGCCGGGAAAATAACACCCACAAAGTTGGTAAATGAAGTAGATGTACCGCCTGCAGCAAACATAAGCTTACCTTTAGAATAAGCATATTTAACGGCATCGGAAATTTTACCCACCGAAAAAATATGCCCTATCGACATAGAAATAATTTTAACATCCGAACGGTTTGCCAAGGCTGTAAGTGCATTTGCAACTCCGGTTTGTTCGTGTCCGCCATCCAGCACTACATCGCCGGTAGCACGGTAAGCCACAATATTGCAATTGTAAGCAACACCTACCGGCATATAATTATTGTTTCGTGGCGAAGCTACGTTGGCAACCATTGAAGTACCATGACTGCATTTATCGTTCGGGCCGTCGGTTTTTGTACTCCAAGGCCAAATAGAATCGACAAAAGTACCGTATTTGGCAATGGTTCTGCCGGTTGAATAGCCGTCGTTGAAACTGCTTCCCAACAGCGATTGATTTGGCGAAACGCCGGTATCAATAACACCTACGGTAATTCCGGCACCGGTAGAATAATTCCAAGCTGCCGGAACGTTGTGTTTATCGTACACCCACGATACATAGCAATTAGGTGCAATTAATCGGTAATCGGCACTGTTTATAGCATCGCCGGCTGTATCGCAGCCGCTGTCGCTTTTAAGTTTTACTTCGTAATCGAAAAACCGATAACCGGTAGGTTCTACATAACGAACACCGGGCGCTTTTCGCAAATTCGATACGGTTTCGAAATCGGCAGTTTTTAAATCGATAAAATTAAGTACCGCATCTTCGTACTGAATAATTCGAGTGCCCGATTTTAGCATATTATTATTTCTAGCATTTTCGGTAACCAATTCAACAGCAAATTGTTTTGCTTTTAAATCATCGGCAGTTTTATTTATGCTGAAAGGCTCGGTTCCATACCCAACCGATACAAGGCTGTCGCCATACACTACCGCACTCCAAAGTAATAAATCGTCGGCATTGCTCCAGTCAAAAGTACCGGTTTGCGAAATAATTGCTTTAATTTGTCGATTAATTTCCATTGGGTTAAGCGGCTCTTGCTGCTGTTTTTCGTCTTTCATGGTCAATTCTTCATGTTGCGAACAAGCACCGAGAATTAGCGCAAACAGTAAAATTGGTAAAAATTTAATTTTCATACTTGTAATAAATTAGGTTAATAAGTTGGTTATAAATTAAAAACAGTACGAAGTTATAGAAAAAGTTT
>JAIFNC010000294.1 GCA_020047935.1 Bacteroidota bacterium | reverse complement strand
GGCCGGGTGCCGGACCGATGCTGATTGCCGGTTTGCCGGCCTTGGCAATTAGTTTAATCTATTTGGTTTTCAATATGAAAAAAATTGAAAATGGAACTTTCAGTAAGTGGATGCTTATTCGATTAAACCTTTTATTGCTTTTGGGTTTGGCACATGGGTACCAACTTTTTATGTAGTATATATTTCAATAGACTCGCTTTGAACGAGTCTATTGATAAACCGGGCATATTTATAAAGCTTGAACAAACGCTATTTTACCGGCAAAGACAATTGGTACTTTAATAATTCGTTCCGGCGGAATTTGATGCGCCAGCAATTCGTTATAATATTGGTTTTTATCTATTTGCTCAAGCGCTTGTTTTAGCAGCTTGTTTACACGCATTTTAAATTTACGATCGGTATCGTTTTCGCTGCGTGCTTCGGTTTGTTTAATTTCAATTACTACGCCGTTTTTGGTTTTATCGTGCGGAATTAGCATAATGTCGTAGCGCCCCAAACCACTTTCGCGGTTGGAACGAATGATATAATCGTCGCCAATAACGGCAAGCAAACCCAATATGTACGATTGATACACGTATTCGTTGTTTTTTGCCGTATCGTAATAACTAAACGTGTCGCCCATCAGTTCGCGAAAATTATACTCAAATTCGGCAAGCTTATTTTCTGTTAAAAATTGGGCAGTTTCGGTAAGGCGGTTTTTAACTATTTTTAAATCGGTTTCGAACCATTCTAAAATACTGTCTTGAAAAATAGCTTTTATTTCGAAGTTCGGAATTTTAAGTTCGTAACCTTTGCGTGAAACTTGCTTAACAGTAGTTAAATAGCCTGAAAACAAAAACAACGACCAAACCAAATTAGTTCTCTTATCCATATCTGAAAAAACAAATTCAGTTTCTATATCGTTTACAATAGTATCATCAGCAATTAGTTTCAGAATATTTTTACGTATTAAGTCGGCATTCCGTTTTGTAATTTCATGCCTAATAAGTTCGTTCGAGCTTGTATTTGCCCAAAACGAACGCAGCGTTTCGTTTTTGCTTGCGGTAAAGTTTAGTATCGACCACGGGTTATAAATAGACTCGAAACTGCCAAATTTATAACCATTGTACCATTTCTTTATTTCCGCAAATTCAGTTTTTACGTTAAAATCGCTCAGCAATTGTTGCACATCCGGCTCGGTAAAACCAAACATATCGGCAAATTCGTCTTCTAAAATCGAATACACACTAATGTTATTCAGCCCCGAAAAAATACTTTCTTTCGAAACTCGTAAAATTCCGGTTATCGCACCTTTAAACAAAAAGCTGTTGTCTTTAAAAGCACCGCTTAGTAAATTTCGCATAAACGAAACTACTTCGGTATAGAATTTTTTATATCCGGCATGAATCGGTGTATCATATTCATCGATAAGAATAATAACTTTTTGATTATGATAATTATACAAATATTCGCTTAAACTTCTTAAACTTTGCTGATAATCCGAACTTCCGGCAGTTCTATTAAATAAACCTATTAATTCGTTTTTTTTATAAGAAGATAAGATGTTGGACTCAATTAAATAATCGAATTGACTAATTCCTTTCAATATTTCAGAAATAATGAGTTGATAACAATCGTCCCAATTATTTGCTTTGGCATCTTTAAAGCTAATGTAAATAACCGGATATTTGCTGCAGTGGGCTTTAATATCTTCGGGGGCTTGCCAAATTTTAAGGTCGGTAAACAGGGCTTTGTTCTCGGGTTTCGCAACATCGAAATAGTATTTCAGCATACTCAAATTCAGCGTTTTGCCGAACCTGCGCGGACGAGGGAAAAGCATAACCAATGCCGGTGAATCGATAAATTCTTGAATAAACAAACTTTTGTCGATGTAATACGAATTACTCGAAATTAAATTTTTAAAATCCGATTCGCCAATGCTTAACTTTTTCATAAGTTCAGTACAATTGAGTTAGTGCAAAGATACAAAATTTTTGATGATATAGCGATAGGCTTGCTTCAAGCAAGTATATCGCTAATTGCTTTCTATACTGCCCCCCAACATTGTACAATGCCGAGGTTATTTGTTCCAGTGAGCAATATTTGGCGGCTTCCATAATTTCGTTTAAACCATAACCATTTCTTTGTGTAATATCCAACCTCAAATTAAATAGTCTAATAAAATAATTGATTTGAATTACAACGGTAAATAGCCTATCTAACCAAAAATTAATTATATTTGGCTGCAAAAAAATATTTTTTCGGATAAATAAAACTCTCATCGATGAAATTATTTAAACCTGCTCTTACTATTTCTATGCTATTCCTTGTTATTTCCTGCAGTAATAAAGAACAAAGCAACGAAATTGTTAAACCAAGTAATGAAAATGCAGAACAAACACTTTCGGGTGTATTCGATATTCCTGAACTTTATGTAACACCATCACCACATGATACTTGTTCATATAGTTTTCCTGCAACCGAAAAAGTTATTGATTACGATGTATCTCCACTTGGCAATACGGTAGCTCTAATTACACGCGAAAATGAGAGATATGCTCTAAAGCTATGGGAATTTACAAAATTAGAAATATCGGATATTTGCGAATTACATCAAGGGTTTGAACCTAAGGCTATTGTTTGGCATCCACAAGCCAATGCAATATTTATTATGGGTTCAGGTAATTCTGAATATCAAATTCTGCGATTAGAAAAAAATGGAGACAATTGGAGTACAAAAAAGATTTTCAGCACTTCGAATGTACTTCGCAGATTGGTTGCTTGTCCGCGACCATTTATTACTGAGTATAATAATCAAACTAGAAAAGAAACGTACACATACAGAATATTTTTTGGAATGGAAAATGGAGTCAATTCATTTAGAGTTGTTTCTATTACAGAGAAAGGGGACAGATTATATCAGGTAGTTGGTCCGAGCAATACTTTTAGTCAAGCAGCAGAATTTGATGCAGGATTAAATCCAAGCGAAATAGAATCGAATTGGGCACTTCCACTTGGTTTCCATCCTGCCGGTCATGAACTCATTTGGCAAGATAAACAAAATAAATTTCATGTTGCAAAATACAGCTCTAAAGCATGGGGCGAGTCTAAACCTCTAAATATAAATATTACAAGTGGAACCATAACACCGACACCCAACGGTCTTGGGTTTATTCATTGGCAAAAGGAAAAAAATGGGATTGGCACTTATATTATTCAAAACAAAAAAGAAATTATTCAACTTAATAATTACAAATTTATTGCTACACCGTCATCTGTTCCCGACGGTAAAGGTATTGTCGGATTAATAAGGAGAGACAATAATGATGTTCTAAGCTATATTCCTATTGAAATTCCCTTAGCAGATGTAGCTAATGCATGGATGTTTGTTAATTCTCAAGAAGAACTTAACCTGTTTTCCAAAAATTCCGGATTATTTAGACCAAACCAAGGTGATCAATTATATCAAATTTATGAGACCGAGAACTATTATTGCAATGCTTACGACCGTACCTCGCCTACCCGACCGTATATTGTAACTACCGACATTTTTTGGGAATTATTTGGTGCTGCCTATCAAGGACTTTTTATTATAAAAGAGCGCGACGAAGCCATTCCTAATTTCTGGACATTTGTAGAGAAAGCTTCCTACTATTATGAAAACTCGCCCAAAGAATCGAAATGGGAACAAATTTTTATTGCATTGCGAGCGCTGCAATCGAACGAAAGAAAGCATAATGAAGTAGCAAAAATGCTCAAAGCAGCCGACGATGTTTCCGATTTAACCCATGAGAACTTCGCTTTTTCGAATTTAAAACCGCGTGGTCATTATACCTCTTCGCCCGAAATGCAAATGTACTTTAGAGCTTTCATGTATTTCACTTCAATTTATAAAAACAATAATGCTTTAATTGAAGAACTTATGCAACTTCCACCCGACATTGCGGTTTACGCCGAAAACTAGATTAATGCATATTCAGGCTTTATTGCTCCGTCTAAATCGCCTTTAGTTTGGAAAAAAATTAAGCAACAAGTACCCTATTATTGCACTTATCCGGCAAGCAATAAAACCATATTCCCCTTATCGTGGGGTTTCGATAACGAAGTTTTTTACTCAAGTATTTACCAATCGGCGGTGCCTGCCGAATTACAAGTTAAGGGTGATAACGGAGAAAGATTATTACCCTCGGGCTTGGATTTAGCTTCGGTTTTTGGAAACCAATTTGCTGAAAATTTATTGTCGGCAGATTTACAAAAATATCCGTCCTTGAAAAAAGTAATCGAAAATTTAAAATCTAATTTTAAAAATAATTCGAATAACAGCGATTTCAATAATACACTTTACAATCAGTGGTTAAATGCAATTGCTGTTCAATGGTCGGACACGGTAAGTTCAATTAATGGCAATGCAGATAACAATATTTGGCAAACAAAACGACTGCAAACAGGACTTGCAACTTGGGCAACCCTACGACATGCTACCTTGCTTGTTAATGAACGTGTTTCGGCAGAATGCGGCGAAGGCGGATTTGAAGATATATTAATGCGAGCACCGCGAGGTTTTGTTGAGCCTGACCCCTACACGTTTGGTAGTATTGCAGCCCTTTTTGAAAATGCAACTAGCTACGTTTCAAAAGCCACAGCCAATAAAAACGATATAACCGAAAAAAGTTCGCTTTACGATGGAATTATGCTGCGCTTAAAAGATGCAGCAAGCGAAGCTCGTCTATTTCAGGCTATGGCCGAAAAAGAAAAAAAAGGCCTACAGCTCACCAAAGAAGAGCACGAAAAAATACTGTATATAGCCCGAGTGGCAGAACATTTATTTCTAGTATTCAACAGTTTAGCAAACAAAGACTATGCCCTATCTCATCCCGACCCTATGCCTAAAATAGTTGATGTAGCCGGCGACCCTTCAGTCTCAAATTACCTTATGGCAGCAGTCGGAAATTCAATGGAATGGAACTATATTGTGCCCTTTTACGGACGACATCAAATTGTTAAAGGTTCCGTGTATTCTTATTACGAATTTGAATCAAATCAATTATTAAACGACAGCGAATGGCGAGAAAAAGTAGGTCAGGCAAGCTTTCTTCCTTGGATAAAACCCTATATAAGCAAACAAACAGTTACTCAAAGACCACAAACAAATTATTAATTCTACTCTTAAGTTTCAGTTTACTTTCGTGTAATAGTAAGGATGAAGTTACCCTATTATTTGTCGGCGATATTCTTCTTGAACGTAACGTTCAAGAAGAATATACGACACGTAAAACGTTTCCGTGGGAAAACTTGAAACAAAAATTTGAATCGGCAGATTATGTAATTGGCAACCTTGAAGGCGCAGTAGGTAATGAAGAACAACAAATAAACAAAACGCATGAATCGCCTGTTTTTGCAATAGACAGCGCCGATATTGCCATGCTGCATAAGGCAGGTTTTAATTCATTAATAATTGAAAACAATCACAGTCTCGATTTAGGAATTGAAGGAAAGACCAAAACCGAAAAAATATTAGTAACCAACAATTTAGGGGCAATTAATTTCGAAAATTCACCCCAGTTTATCGAAATAAAAAACATAATACTTTCGGTTGTAGCAATTAATTTGGTTCCATCACGCGATAGTTCAAAAAACGAATTGCCCTCCATAGAAATTCGTCAAAAATTAAGGCTGGCAAAAAAGCTTTCGAATTTGGTTGTGGTATATGTTCATTGGGGAACAGAATTGCTAACTTGGCCAAATTCGCAACAAAGGCAAGCGGCCAAATGGTTGATTGAAAATGGTGCCGATCTAATTATCGGTTGTCATCCTCATGTTATTCAAGAACCTGAAATTATTGAAGGTAAACCGGTTTATTTTTCGTTGGGAAATCATTTATTCGACCAAAAATACCCCATTACAAAAGAAGGATTAATTGCTGAAATTAAAATTAAAAACGGTAAAGTATACTGTTCGGGAATTAAAACAAAAGTTCAAAAAAATTCCTTTTATCCTCAGTTGGCAGAAAATTTAAATTTTAATACTGAACCTTTCAAATACAATAAAAAATTGTTAACTGCCGATGAATATACATTTAAACCGGTTTCCATTGCTCTTTCAACAAAAACTATAATACAAGCCTATAAATCGGATAAGTTAGCTTGGAGTTCACATCCAATGCATCTGATTTCAATTACTTCTACCCAATTTGAAACAGACAAAACGGTTCTTTTTACGCTTGAAAAATATTATTCGACCTTAGACAAAGAAACAAATTTAAGACCTTATGTGTATAGTTTCGATAAAAGCGGATTATTTGCTCTTTGGCGTGGTTCAGCGTTGGCTTGGCCCATGATGGATGCTCTACTTTCGCCAAAAGACAATAAAACTCTTTGCGTTTTACACCGCGGCGATTCTTTTATTCAATTGAATTATAGCAATAAATCGTATCGAACAGCAGCTTATACTTGGAATGGTTTTGGATTTTCCGGACTCACGGATTCAATATCGGATTATTATTGCAAGGATGTTTTTGATTGAGATTACTAACTATCTTATTATCAGATTGAATAAGAAAACCTGTCAAGCTACCGGCATCGACAGGTTTTTAATAATCATTTAATAAATCAAATATAGTTAATAATTACATATTCCTCCTATATTGCCCCCCAACATTGTACAATGCCGAAGTTATTTGCCCCAACGAGCAATATTTGGCGGCTTCCATAATTTCATTGAAAACATTGCCATTAATTACCGCTACTTCGCGCAGGTTATGCAACGCAGTTTTGGCTTCGCTTTCCCAAGTTTTGTGCAATTGTTCAAGCATTTGAATTTGATACTGCTTTTCTTCCTCGGTGCTGCGAATAACTTCTTGTGGCAATACGGTTGGCGAACCTTTCGACGATAAGAAAGTGTTAACCCCCATAATCGGCAATTTGCCCGAATGTTTCAGGTTTTCGTAATACA
>JAIFNC010000291.1 GCA_020047935.1 Bacteroidota bacterium | reverse complement strand
TTTACAGCGTTTTTGTGGAGACAAGGGGAGTCGAACCCCTGACCTCTTGACTGCCAGTCAAGCACTCTAGCCAACTGAGCTATGCCCCCGTTAATACGGTACAAAAATAGCTATTATTTTTATTTCTGCAACATACCAACAAAAAAAACTGTTCTTTTTGTGTTTTTTTGAGCTATTATTTTCAAAAATATGCTCTTCAACATAAATTTGAAGCTTAAATAGTTGATTAATACTATATGAATTGGTAAATTGAAATTTATTTCAATACTTTTACACAATAAAACAAGCGAAATCGAATTTAATACAAGTGTAAGTAACCAACAAATAGCTATGAAATAGCCATAAGCATAAAAATTCATACAAACCGAAAATGAATGTTTATGGCGTATTAGCTACGCTGAGCCCTTCGGGGTTCCATGTGGCAACTAAAAAATAAATATTATTCACATGAAACAAGCTTTTTATCCGTTCATTCTCCTACTCTTTATGGCTTCGTGCGTATCGTCGGAAAAGTATTTAACCCAAGGCAATTACGACCTGGCTATTGAGCTGGCAATTAAAAAATTATCGAAAAAACCTACTGCCGAAAAAGAAATTTTGGTGCTCGAAAAGTCTTATTTACTGGCAAACCAACTTAATTTAGACAAAATTAAATATTTGCGTACCGAAGGCAGCCCCGACAGTTGGGAAGCTATTTTAAGAAACTACGAACAGCTTAGAAGTAGACAAAGCCGTGTTCGACCAATTCTGCCGTTGCAACTGCCCGACCGAACTATTAATTTTGAACGCATAGATTATGACA
Source organism: Bacteroidota bacterium (assembly GCA_020047935.1). Lineage (GTDB taxonomy): Bacteria > Bacteroidota > Bacteroidia > Bacteroidales > JAIFNC01 > JAIFNC01. The sequence continues at coordinate 9,682 of JAIFNC010000291.1, read as the reverse complement.
GTAAAATTGTAGAAGCTAAACAAAACGCAACCGATTTCCATTACCAAAAAGGCATACAAAATATGGGTTTAAACACCAAAACCGGCTACCGCAGTGCCTACGAAAACTTTAAGCAAACTCGGCAATATTTCAGCTCGTACAAAGATGTAAACCAGCTTATGGATGTATGTAAAGAAAAAGGAATGGTAAGTGTAACAGTTTATGCCGAAAACCAGAGCGAGTATAATCTGAAACCCGAATTTTACACCAAAATTCTTTCGTTCGGAACTGCCGAGCTAAATACTGAGTGGATAACTTTTATGGTTAGCGAAAATAAGTTAAACTCCACCGCCGAGTATACTTCAAAAATTGTAGTTTCTTCTATCGCTATTTCGCCCGAAAAGCAAGATGCTGAAACTTATACCGAAACCAAACAAATAGCAGACGGTTTTGAATATGTGTTAGATGATAAAGGAAACGTAAAAAAAGATACTACCGGAAAAGACATAAAAAAGCCAAAATTCAAAACTATTTCTTGTAAAGTAACCAAGGTGTTGCAAACCAAATCCGCATCCATTAATTGCAATGTGCTTTATTCCGACAACAGCAGCAGCCAAGTAATTAAACGCACCACCATTCAGGGCAACTACCGGTTTGCATGGGATTCGTACTCAGCCAACGGCGATTTGAACGCGCTAAAGCAGGAAACAAAAGAACTGCTTGGCAAAAAAATAAAGGCTTTTCCTACCAATGGGCAAATGATTGAATATGCATCGGACAACTTGCATTCGCAAATTAAAAACGATATAAAAGCCAACCGAAATTTATTTAAATAACTGTTTTTGAAATTATCCTTCGATTAGTTTTTTGCATTTAAGCTACTTAGTGTATTTTTGCAAAAAACTAATCGATTTTTTATAATGCTCGAAAAGAAGACATCAACCCTTGCCACCGGCCCCGAAACAGCTGTTTTGGTTGGTTTAATTACCAACAAACAAACCGAACAAGTTGCTCACGAATATTTGGACGAACTGGAATTTTTAACCGAAACCGCCGGCGGTATAGTTATTAAACGATTTACGCAACGCATTGATTATCCGAACCCAAAAACCTTTGTAGGCACCGGAAAACTCAATGAAATTATTGCTTATGTTAAAGAAAACGAAATAAAACTTATTATTTTCGACGACGAACTTTCGCCCTCGCAAATAAGGAATATTGAGCGCGAAGCCGAATGCCGTATACTGGACAGAACCAACCTTATTTTAGATATTTTTGCGCAGCGAGCTCAAACTTCGCACGCCAAAGTTCAAGTTGAATTGGCACAGTACCAATACCTTTTGCCTCGTCTAACCCGAATGTGGACCCACTTGGAACGCCAAAAAGGCGGTATTGGTTTGCGTGGTCCGGGCGAAACCGAAATTGAAACAGACCGCCGAATTATTCGCGATAAAATTAGCAAACTAAAGGAGCATCTGGAAAAAATCGATTTGCAAATGTCGACCCAACGAAAAAACCGAGGTTCGATGGTTCGTGTTTCGTTTGTGGGCTATACCAATGTGGGCAAATCTACTTTAATGAACCTGTTAAGTAAGTCGGATGTACTTGCTGAAAATAAGCTGTTTGCAACTTTGGACACTACGGTTAGAAAAGTTGTTATTGAAAACTTACCCTTCCTACTTTCCGATACTGTTGGGTTTATTCGCAAATTGCCGCACGGTTTGGTAGAGTCCTTTAAATCGACCTTAGACGAAGTTCGCGAAGCCGATATGTTGCTGCATGTGGTGGATGTTTCGCACCCGCAATTTGAAGAGCAAATGGAAACCGTGCAAAACACCTTGAAAGAAATTAACGCAGGTGATATTCCGGTTTATATTCTCTTCAATAAAATTGATGCTTTTACTTATGTGCAAAAAGAAGCCGACGACCTTACTCCGGCTACAAAAGCAAACATGAATTTGGAAGATATTAAACAAACGTGGTTCGCAAAAACCAACCAAAATTGTATGTTTATTTCGGCGCGCGAAAAAACCAACTTTGCCGAGTTTAAAGACGAATTGTACAGCCGAATTAAAAATATTCATGCTCAACGTTTTCCGTTCAATAATTATTTATATTGAAAACCGGATAATCCATTTTTGAACCAACCAACAAACAAAATACTTTTATGAAACTAAACTACTTACTTCCCATCGTTTTAGTACTTTTTCTGTTCGGCACTTCGTGTAAAGAAGAAAAAAAACCGCACAAAATTACAAAAGACGAAATTAGTATTTTTATTGACCAATGGCATAAAGATGCCGCAAACGCCAATACGAAAGCTTATTTCGAAAAAATTTCGAATACCGGTATTTTTATTGGCACCGACCCCGAAGAACATTGGACAAAACAAGCTTTTTACGGTTTTTCTTCACCCTATTTTGAAAATAAAAAAACGTGGAATTTCTATGCTATCGACCGAAACATTTTCTTTTCCAACGATTCGTCGATTGTTTGGTTCGACGAAATTTTAAACACATGGATGGGCAAATGCCGCAGCTCCGGGGTTATTCAGTTGCAAAACGACTCGCTTAAAATTGAACATTACCAACTTTCGGTTACGGTACCTAACCCAAAAATGACCGAATTTCTGGAACTGATGCGAAAAGAAAACACAAGCAAATTGCCTAAAGATGAATAGCACAGCCACATCGCAAGGCGTAAAAGATGCCATGCTGCGTATTTCGGAGTATGTACACCGAACGCCGGTGTTAAGTTCCGAAAGTATAAACCACCTAACCGGTTGCAATTTGGTTTTTAAGTGCGAAAATTTCCAGAAAGTTGGCGCATTCAAATACCGTGGTGCTACCAATGCGGTTCTTACCCTTAGTGCCAACGAATTGCAGCTCGGAGTCATTACGCATTCGTCGGGCAACCATGCGGCGGCATTGGCGTTGGCGGCAAAAAAAGCCGGAACCAAAGCCTACATTGTTATGCCCAACAATGCGCCCGAAATTAAAAAATTGGCGGTTGAAGGTTACGGAGGTATCATTACTTTTTGCGAACCAAACCAAGCTGCTCGCGAAAAAACTGCCAATGAAATTATCGACAAAACAGGCGCTACTTTTGTACATCCGTACAACAACAAATTTGTAATTGAAGGACAAGGCACTGCCGCTTTTGAAATGCTGGAAACTTTAGGCTATTTGCCCGACTTTATTTTAGCTCCTACCGGCGGCGGCGGACTTACTTCCGGAACTATTTTGGCAGCACTTAATTTCGGAACTTCTATAAAAATAATAGGTACCGAACCAAGTTTGGCTGGCGATGCGAAAATTTCTATGAATACCGGAATTATTCAACCTGCATTTCCGCAACAAAGCATTGCCGACGGATTACTGACCTCATTGGGCAGCATGACTTTCGAAATTATGCAAAACCATATTTCGGAAGTATTAAATTGCTCGGAAGAAAGCATTATTGCTGCCATGCGTATGGTTTGGGAACGCATGAAAATAATTATTGAACCAAGTTCGGCTGTGCCTTTGGCTTGTGTATTGGAAAACCGAAGCAAATTCGAAAATAAAACAGTAGCCATTATTATTTCGGGCGGAAATGTAGCACTCAATAAGTTACCGTTCTAACATGAAAACCACATAGACACATAGCAACATAGCTTAACGAATTATTTTCTCTTCCTTAAAGCTATGTATTTATTTTGTTAATAAGATTTTATCCTATTCCTATAAATGGTGCCGGGAACAAAAAACAAGTTAAAGATTCTATTATCTATTTTATTCGTGCATTTGTTGCTAGCTCAAGTCTATTTTTTTCGTCAAGCATTCGTGCATTATTTCATGAAATCGCTTCGCTAAGTTCGTGGCTAACCAACAAATAAATTATATTTTTTATTCGTGCATTTGTGGCTAACACCTGTATTTTCCGCAAATAAAATATTTCAACAAAAAATAGCACTAAGTATACATTTATTAAATTATTTATTAGTATTTTTATGCCACTATTAACAAATAAATAATTTCAGTATGAATTGGGAGAATATACTTAATCAGATTGTTGAAATGGCCGTATCGTACGGGCCAAAACTTTTGCTTGCCGTTCTTACCCTGACCATTGGTTGGATGGTAATTAATGTTATTTCGAAAGGCTTGCGTAAAATGCTTCGTAACCAAAAGTTCGATCAGTCGCTTATTACGTTTTTATACACTTTGGTTGCCGGTTTGCTTAAAGTATTGCTTATACTTAGTGTTTTAGGCATGGTAGGCGTTGAAGTTACATCGTTTATAGCCTTTTTGGGTGCTGCAGGTTTGGCTATCGGTTTGGCATTGCAAGGCAGCTTGCAAAACTTTGCCGGCGGGGTTATGATACTTATTTTCAAACCGTATAAAGTAGGCGATTTAATTTCGGCACAAGGCTACACAGGAACGGTTAGCGAAATTCAGATTTTCCAAACCATTCTTAAAACCGTTGAAAACAATACCATAGTAATACCTAATTCGCCATTGTCAACCGGTTCGCTTACCAATTATTCAACTGAGCCAAACCGACGTGTAGATGTACTGGTACCAATTGGCAACGGTTCGGACATTGACAACATTAAAAAGATATTGTACGAAGCCATGAAAGGCGAAAGTAAAATTCTGACTACACCGGCTCCGTATATTGTTATTGTTGAATACGGCGTGGGTACCGTAAAATTAGCGATAACCGGCTGGTGCCAACCCGACGATTATTGGACGGTTTTCTTTTATATGAACGAAATGGTGAAACGCGAATTCGATAAACACAGCATTGCATTCCCGACACCGGCACAATTTATACATATGGTTAAATAGCCATATTCAAATTTCAGTATAAAAACGCAACAACCGTGCATGCAATAATTGTAGGTTGTTGCGTTTTCTTTTAAACTACCCCTAAGTTAGAAATTAATGATGTATAAATGGATTTTTATAATTTGGATGCTTGCCCTAACTGCTTGCACCAACAAAAGCTCCGAAAATGCAGTGGCAACCGATTCCGATACCATAATTCCGGTTCAATTTACCGATACCGAATTGCTCGCATTCCTCGACAGCATTCATGAACTTTCGGCGGAGCCTTGGATAAAAACCGCCTCTACCCTACCCGACTCGGTCTACAATAATGTTTTAAATTTGAATGTTTCGATCCATACTTCCGATTTTGAATTGCTGAAAAGACAAGTTTCACGAAGCAAATTATCGGTCGATTTGTTCCGGAAATTGGTGCCGAATGCCGCACAACTCCTCCCCGACTCAATTAAAACACCTATAAACGCAATTTTGCATTCTTTTTCGGCTACCACCTTTAACTTTTTTGCGGTTGAATTGTTTCCGGATACTTGGGAAAGCACCGTACTTTTCTTCAATAAAAACAAATTGCTTGCCGTACACCGAATTTTTCATAAATATGGCTTAGAAATGAATTATTTTGAAGGCGAAAACCAATTGCCAACGGTATACTACCGCCAAAATTTCGAAAGCGGTACCGGTATTTGGTGGTGGAATTACAATTTTTTTGCCTTTACCGAGCAAAAATTGGTACCTGTGCTTAACGAATTACAAAATGCGAACTATCAATTTCCTTGGGGTTTGCGTGCCTTTTGGTTCGAAACAACCGTGGTTGAAACTAAACCGCTTACCCTAAAAATGGTTTACGATGCTCAATTGTGGAACTTGGAAAACGATGCCGAGCCGTGGCACTTGTTTTCCGATTCGTGTAAGCTAACTTACCACTGGAACAACAAATTGCTTAGGTATGAACCCGATTTTTCGAACTCAACACTAAACAGAACAAAAATAACTTCATTTTATTTAACCGGTTCCGAAGAACTTTTTATAAATGCCTACTATACCGAGCTTAAAGCACTGCTTTCGGGTGCCGATACGCTTAAACAACGTGCTATATTTAAGTATTTGAACGAAGTGAAAAACGGCAGACAGACGGCAGAAATTGAATTTTAAAAACCATATTGAAAAAATTGTACCAAGTACGACGTGCAGTGTATTTTTGACTTGCCGTACTGTTTATTCGAACACTAAATATACAGATAATCACCGCTTTAAAACGCTAACAAGAAAACGGCCGGCTGTTTTAGTTTTTGCGGAAGAGGAGATTCCTATCTACAACTGCCATGAATATAATGTATTTCAGTGCTTTAGCATATAGTCATATTTTGCACTCGTGCCGAAATCGGAACACTTTTTAGTTTATGCTACAATTTTATAAATATTTTCGGAATAAAAAAAGCCGGACAATTTGATGTTCGGCTTTCAGCTTGTTTATGGTATCGCTTTCTTTATCGGAAACTAATTTTAGAAATTTAACTCGATTGGTCATAATTGCTAAATTTAACTACTTCGGTTACTAAGTGCTCAATAATCAATTCGAATTTTTCATTTTCAAGGTTATATTTCCAATATTGTAGGTATATACCGCAGCAGGTAAAAACGAAAACTGAATTTGGTCTATATTTTTTGTTCCGGTTTGGTCAATTGATGTTACCAGCGCTTGCTGAAAATCGTTCGATTGACAAAAACTGATTAGACTTTTTAATTCTTGCGGTTTGTCGAAATATCGGTTGCTCCATTTTATTTCTACACCCCAAACAGGTTTAAATTTCTTATTGTCTATTAGTACCAAATCTACTTCGCCTTCACCGCGTCCTTCTTTCCAACGAGCATAGGTTAAATCTAAATTTTCGCGGTGCATCCATTGCGAAAGTATTGCCGTTTCAACCATGTTGCCCATTTCGCTGTCGGTTTCAATAATTGGCGAAAACAAAGCGGTGCGTAAGGACGGATTCGTTAAATATACTTTAAAACTTGTTATTCTTTTTAATCGTTTGGCGTTTACATCAACTTTGTTAAGCACCTTTATTAAAAACGCAGCTTCCAAATATTCCAGATATTTTTTCAATACTTCTTTCTGAATACCACTTTCGCGCGACATGGTTTCGTACAAAAATTCGTTGCCGGTATTGTAAGCAATATAGGAAAAGAACCGGTTCAATTCCTGTACATCTTTGATGCCGTATAAGCTTGGTAAATCTCTGAGCAACACCTTATCAACAATATCGCTTTTTACAAAACGCCCCATATCACTCTGTATTTTTTCCGATAATACCACTTCGGGGTAGCCTCCAAAATTCAAGTAGTGAATAAACTCTTTGTTCAGGGCTTTAATATCGTGCGTTAAACAATACGAAACTTGTTTATTGTCGTAAACAATATATCCGTCGTATATTAAATGATTCATTTTTTTTAAATGAATATACTCTTGAAAAGTTAAAGGCGGAAGCATAAAATCGGTAAACCTGCCGGCACCGCTTTCGGTACTGTGCCACTTTAAAGCAGCAGCAGCCGAACCCGAAACAATAAATTTGATGTCCGGATACGAATCGACCAGTACTTTTAAGTGTCGTTCCCAGTCTTTTAAGTATTGAATTTCGTCGATAAACACATAACAACCGTTTAAATTGGTAAGGTTTAGCGATTTTTTGCATAGGCTTAAAATATCTTCCAAACTCAAATGCACATAAATTGGGTTGTCGATACCAACAAAGAAAATCTGCTGCGGATTTATTGCTTCATCAATTAACTGCTGAATGCTATGAAAAAGCATTACCGTTTTGCCTACGCGCCTTGGCCCCATAAGCACCACGGCACGCCGCACATCTTTTTCTTGCACAAACGGATAAAATAAGTCGAAATACAATCGTTTCGACATGGAACTGTAATTGTCCGGAATTTGTTTGCTAATCCACCACGGGTTTTCGTAACGCAATCGTTCTATAATTTTTTCGGTTGGGATAAGATTAGTTCGGCTCATATAATTGCTTATTTATGCAAAAATAGTAAAAATAAGCCTATAAAAAAATGCTTATTTCAACATTTATGTAAAAATAAGCATTTTTTTATAGAATTAATAGTTTATTTAGATTCGGTTTACAGGAATGTCAAGTTTTCCGAGTGAAAAACTTGACAATTATTGACAGTTTCATTTTTTACTAAAGTCGGTTTCGACCAATTTTGTGAAATTTAAATTTTATTTAATTCTTCTTTAAATCTATTAATATCGGTAATAGAATCAAGAACAATTGCTTCAACTTGTTTTCTCAACAATTCTTTATCAGCCAGTTCAAAAATTGCTTCTGAATTAAAGGCTTTAAAATCCAAAGGAACATCAGGATACTTCCAACCAAGCGACCATTCACTTTCAACACGATACTCAGGGTTCAATTCTAAAACCATACTGCGGTAGTTTTTATAGGCAGGATTATTACAAATATCACTCTGTCCTTTCTTTTCAATGCTAAATCCGTAAAATATATTGTGGTCTAATTTTATAAAGTAGTAAAAAGTTAAGTCGTTTATTTTTGCAATTTCACACCAAAAACCATATTCCTCTTTTTCACTTTTATTATAAAACTTTTTAACTTTATCTTCACTTGCATTGCCTTTATAATCAATGAATTTTATACCTTTTTCATTAAACTGTTTTCTTATTTCTTCCCAAAACATCCATTGGATTTCAATTTTTGCCAAATTAATGCTCTTGTGTATTTCAACGGCATTTTTCAAATTTTGCGGCGAAGCAATTAATAAATCACTTATTGTTTTAGCCATTTTGTTATTTGTTGATTTGTTGGTTAATAAATTAATTAATTGAAGATAATGATGTATGCCTTCTCTAAGCAAATGCATCTCTGCTGACTTTTTCATACATTCAATTAACCAAGCAGATACATTTTCGCTGTAAGAAATAAGAATGAAATCCTTTCCAATTTGTAAATCACCATAACTAATAGGGTTTGGTGCTTCACCAGTTAATTCCAAATAATATAAATGTTTATGGTTATATTTTTTTTGGAAGTTATGGTATCTTAGCAATTGATTTTCTTGGTCTTTTGCATAGATTTTATTTTCTATAATTATCGAATTATTTGAATTGTCTTCAATAATTATGTCTATACGTCCGCCATCCTCTTTAGTAACTTTTCCTATATATTTTTCGACTGTAACTGATGCTGTTTTTGCATCGAATGTTTCAATTCCAAGTTCTTTCATAAACAATTCCAAAAAAACATAACCTTGCCCATGCGAACCTTTAGGATTTAGCAATTCGGCTATAAATTTTGAATGTAACCGAACTTCATCGGATGTTATGTTTAGGACTTCGAATACATTAAAATTGTTTCCGGAATGCAGCCATTCCTTTTCATAATTCATAACAATTTCATTTACTTCTTTTAATAATTGTTTCATGTCAATATGTCTGTTAATTAAAATTTCTCTTACTTTTTCTATATCCTTACCATTATTTCCTCAAAACCCTCAATCCCTGCTTCAAGGTTCCCGACAATCCTATTTTTCTCTATTCTTTTTAAAATTCTCCGCTTGTTCAAAAATTTCGACATATACCTCATCTCGTTCTACTGGCGGATAACCAAATTCGTCGAGTAAAAGTATTAAGCCTACTTTAAGTGCCGATTTTATATCGTCGCGCTTGTTCCAGTCGGGGAATTTGGCTTGACTTTCAACTAATTCTTTTACGGCTTTGGCAAGTTCTATTAATTTATCTTTGGGGTAAGTAAAATCGTATTTAACACAAAGTTCCATTAATATATCGTAAAAAGCTTTTTCTTCGAAGTCGATACCCAAAGAATCACCGGCTGAAAATTCTT
>JAIFNC010000186.1 GCA_020047935.1 Bacteroidota bacterium | reverse complement strand
GTTACGTTGTTTTCAGCAGCTTTTTTCAGTACTTCTTTTGCAGTTTCAACATAATCGTCTTCAACCAACGAACTGCCTATTTTTCCGCCCATGGCTTTTACAAATGTGTAAGTCATACCGCCGCCAATAATAATATTATCAACTCGTTTAAGCAAGTTTTCGATAATGGTTATTTTGGTCGAAACTTTAGCGCCGCCTAAAATAGCAGTTAGCGGACTTTCGCCGTGGTGCAGCACTTTATCCATGCTTTCCAGCTCGCTGTTAATCAGGTAACCGAACATTTTTTCTTCAGGAAAAAAATCGGCTATAATGGTAGTTGAAGAATGGGCACGGTGTGCGGTTCCAAACGCATCATTTACATAAACATCGGCCATTTGTGCCAATTTACCCGAAAAATCTTTGTCGCCTTTGCTTTCTTCTTTGTAAAAACGAAGGTTTTCGAGCAACATTATTTCGCCGGCTTTTAGTTCCGAAGCCATTTTTTTTGCCGATTCGCCAATACAATCGTCGGCAAATTTTACTTCGCGACCCAATACTTTTTTAAGCTCTGGCAGTATGTGTTTAAGCGAATACTTATCTTCCGGTGCATCTTTTGGGCGGCCTAAGTGCGACATAAGAATAACTGAACCGCCGTCGGCAAGAATTTTTTCGATCGTAGGTATAGCAGCAACAATCCGTGTATTGTCGGTAACCTCAAAAACTGAATTCAAAGGAACATTAAAATCGACGCGAATAATGGCGCGTTTTCCTTTAAAATTGTAAGAATTAATGTGTTTCATTTTTTCTTTTATTTAAAAATTTTAGCATTTCTCAACCTTGCAAATATAAAGTTTTTCGGGCTAAAAACCTTAAATTTTTCAGTAGTTTCCACTTCAAATAAAAAACTTTTTGGCTAATTTGAAATTTTCTGCATAAAAAATAAGAAATTTATGTACTTTTGGAGGTTTTAAATAGATTTCCGCAAAACATGTTGTTTAAAGATGTAATTGGTAATGAATTGGTTAAAGCACGATTAATAGATTCTGTAAAAGGCAATCGGATTAGTCATGCGCAATTATTTTTAGGTCCCGAAGGCAGTACAAAGCTTGCGGCAGCATTGGCATATGCCCGTTTTGTTGCTTGCACCGATAGAGGCGAGATGGATTCGTGCGGAAAATGCCCTTCGTGTAAAAAATATAATCAACTGATTCATCCCGATTTGCATTTTGTATATCCGGTAGTAAAAACTAAAAAGTTTGCAAATCCGGTAAGCGACGATTTTATTAAGGAATGGAGAAGTTCAATTTTAGAAAATCCGTACATTAATTTGTCGGAATGGTACGATATTATTGGCGCAGAGAATATTCAAGGAAGTATTTATGCCCAAGAAAGCCAAGCCATTATTCGTAAATTGAATTTGAAGACTTTTGAAGCAGAATATAAGGTAATGATTATTTGGATGCCCGAAAAAATGAATGTTACGGCAGCCAATAAATTGCTTAAACTTTTGGAAGAACCGCCTGCAAAAACCCTATTTATATTGGTTGCCGAAGACGATGAGGCAATAATAAGTACCATTAGGTCGAGGGTGCAATTGGTTAAATTCACCAAATTTTCTGAAACTGATTTAAGCCAATTATTGCGCTTGAAATTTGGCAATGAAAATTCGGAAATTGAAACCGCGGTTAAATTGGCGAGTGGCAATTACAGCATTGCCTCGGCTATACTGAAAGGAAACTTAAGCAGCAATGAGTATTTTGAAAATTTTGCAACCCTTATGCGTTTATGTTATACACGCAAAGTGCCCGAAACGGTAGCTTGGGTCGATACTTTTTCGGCCATGGGACGAGAACAATTGAAAGGATTTTTTGAGTATGCATTGCGAATAATTCGCGACAGTTTTATACTCAATCGTGCCGGAAGCGGTGTTCCTATAAGCTTAACTACTTCGGAAATGAATTTCGCATCAAAATTTTCACCTTTTATTCATGAAGTTAATATACAAGGTATTAACAAAGAATTTCAAACAGCTTATTTTCATATAGAGCGAAACGGGTACAGTAAAATTGTACTGCTCGATATGGCGCTTAACTTAATGAAACTGCTCAAATTAACAAATGTTCCGGCGGAATAATCACATATATTAACCTGCAAAAATTACAATTATGGCATGTTGCAGTGCAAAATTTTCGAGGGGAGTGTCTGCCGATGCAAACGCTGACTCGACTCAAGGTTGTTCCGGGTGCAATAAACTTAACGCTACCGATTGGTTAAGCGATTTGCCTCAGTCAATGACCACTACTGATTTAGTCGAAATTCGATTCAAAAATACGCGTAAAGCTTTTTATCGAAATGTAAATGAGCTGAAGCTTGAAATTGGCGATATTGTAGCCGTTGAAGCTTCGCCCGGACATGAAATAGGCATTGTTTCGCTTACCGGCGACTTGGTGTACGAACGTGTTCGTAAAAATAAACGTTTCGATAACGAAGAAATAAAAAAGGTATACCGTAAAGCCAAACCGGCCGATGTTGAAAAATGGGAAGCTGCTTTAGAGCGCGAGGACCCTATAATGTACCAAGCGCGCCGAATGGCTGTAGAACTTGGGTTGCGAATGAAAATTGGCGATGTTGAATTTCAGGGCGATGGTACCAAAGGTATTTTCTATTACATAGCCGACGATCGGGTCGATTTTCGCGAACTGATAAAAATATTAGGCGAAAAATTTCGTATTCGGGTTGAAATGAAGCAAATTGGTGCAAGGCAAGAGGCCGGCAGAATTGGCGGCATTGGTTCATGCGGACGCGAATTGTGCTGTTCGTCGTGGATGACCAATTTTGTTTCGGTTACCACCACCGCAGCCCGAAATCAGGAGCTTTCGCTTAATCCGCAAAAACTTGCCGGGCAATGCGGCAAGCTAAAATGCTGTTTAAATTACGAAATCGATAGTTACGAAGATGCGGTTAAAGATTTTCCGTCGCGCGAAATTCCGTTGGAAACCGAAGAAGGTACGGCGTATCATTTCAAAACCGATGTATATAAACGTACTATGTGGTATTCCTTCGACCGGAATGCAGCTATTCGCGTAACCGCGGTGGATGTTGATAGAGTAAAAGATATTATTCGATTGAACCGTGGTGGTAAACGTCCGGGGAAATTAAACGACCCAAAAACCGACGATACACCTCAAAGCGAACGATTGGATTATAATAACGTGGTAGGACAAGATAGTTTAACTCGTTTCGAAAACAATTCGAGAAAACTGATTAAAAAGAAAAAACCGCGCAAACCGGGCGAATCCGCCGAACCTGAATTACTAAATACGCGTGCCGAAACCCCAATGGAAGCGGAAAACGAAAAGCGTAGCGAACCGGTAAAGCATGTGTTGTTAAAGAAAAACCGGAATAATGGCGAATCCGGAAATCAAGAATCAAAAGAAACACCGGATGCATAAATTTGGTGCATATTTAATACTATTAGTTACATTGGCTTCGTGCACACAATTCGATTACGAACAATCGGTTGTGGTGCCCGATGCCAAATGGGCTATTTCCGATACTATATCAGTTGATTTACCGATAACTGATACTTCAACCCAACAGAATGTATATATTAAGCTTAAGCATACTGAGGAGTATTTAAACAGCAATTTGTGGTTGTTTGTAAAAGTTATTGCCCCCAATGGCAGCCAAACTGCCGACACCTTGGAATTGCAAATAGCCGACCACCGAGGTAAATGGTACGGTAAAAAATGGTTTGGCGAATATTTGTTATTGCATCCGTACAAACAAAATGAACGATTTGAACAATTGGGTAATTACCAATTCAGCATAGTTCAGGGTATGCGTAAAGATACCTTGAATTATATAAACGAAATTGGTTTGGCAATCAAGTAGTTAATGCCTGCTTCTTTTCGAAATATTTCCTTTTTCGTCGGTATGCGAAAAAAGTTGTTGCATAATACTTTTTCCGTAATTCGAACCAAATACATCTATTCTGTACCGACTTACTCCGGCGGCAATATTTACAATATTGCTTATGTTCAGTTTTGTAATTGGGTCAATGTAAGGCGACTCGTTTAGCCTATGGTGAATAAGCGTACAAGCATTATTAAGGGTTTCATTTCTGTACACCGGCAATCGGCAGCCAATAATGTAGGCTTTGGGACCGTGTTTTTTACCTTCCATATAGTCTATTACACTCTGGTTTAGGGCAGCCAATTCGCCTTCCGGAACATCATCCTTTACTCCGTTCCAGTATTTGGGAACAATGTATATAATAGAATCGCCGTAATCGGTTTTATGGGCACGCAAAACACGGTTCGTATTTTTGATATAAAGCAAAATAGCAATGTACAAAACCTGCACAATATTACCGGTTTCCGAATCTTTAAATTTGTAAAAGGTCGAAATGGCATTAATAAATTCGTAGAATAATTGTTCAACAGAATCCAAGGTGTCAGGAGTTTTGCCTACTTCAAAATAGGATGGCGTTCGTTCGATAACTCCGCAACTTTTAATGGCTTTAATCATAAACAAAATTCGGTCTTCGCCTACGGTTTCGTCGAGCCATTTTTTAATGGTGCCTACGAATAGGTTTTCAACTTCAATATTCGGAAATTCTATTTTGAAAATCGATTTATTGTGGTCTTGTTTAACAAAAGTGGCGCGCAAATAACCGTAATGCACCATAAAACTCCAAAACGATTCGTCGGTTTTACCCAAATCGGGCAACGAAAAATCGGCAGATACACTTTGTTCGGTGCTTCCGCCGCTAAGTATATCGAATACACCTTGCTTAACCAAAATCGATGAGGTTATAATCAGGTGCTTAAGCAACTCATCGTATATATCGATACTCCAAAAAGCACATGGTTCCGTTTGAATCGATGCCATGTAATTATTCATCGACCAAATATTATACACGGTATTGCCGCCAAAGTTAATGCCCGAATACCATTTTTTAAGTTCTGCCGATTTTTCTTGCAGCATATATTGGTTTAAAATACCGGTCATTTCGGTTTCGGTATAACCAAAAAAGGTATTAAAATCGGGGTCGGTAAGCGAATAGGCATTGAAATTCAAGAAACTCGAAAACGAATTTTCTCTGAAAACATTGAGCGTACAGGTCATTAACACCTTATAAATGTTCGGATTGTCCTTAAAACTGTTGCCTAAGAAATTCTGAATAAAAGCCCTAATTTTATCGTGGTAATTAAAAACAAAACCGGTATAAATAGGAGTATCAATATCGTCGATAAAAACCATTACTTTCCGTTTGAAATTCCGTTCGAGCAGTTCTATTAATAAGCGAATTGCAATTTCGAGCAGTTGCGGGTCGTTGGTGCCGTTGAGTATTTCGTTGAACTGATTTTTTTCGGTTTCCGAAATGTTTCCGTTTAATAAATATCGGTGTCGATTGAATTCGTATTGAATAATTTTACTTATTTTGCGCAAACTGTCGACAAAAGTATTGTAAGAAATATCTTTAAAAGTAAGCCAAATAACCGGAAAATCACCTTGTAAATTCAGGTAATCGGAAGCTTCTTTCCAAATAAGTAAGTCGGTAAATAAATAATTAAGCGATTCGTCGGGCGAACCGTCCGGATTTATACGCATTTCAAAAAAGTACCGCAACATCGACAAATTGAATGTTTTGCCAAAAATACCGGGTCGCGAAAGCAGAATTATGTCGGCATCGGTATCAATAAATTCTTTGATTAATAACGATTTATCGACAAAAAACATCTGTTCGTCGCGTAGGGTTTTGAAATCTGATTTTCCTATTGGTATTTTATTCACGGCTATATTTTTTACTGAAAATTTAGACGATTCAAATATACAAAAAATATTTTTATTGAAATAGCATTTCGAAGGCTTTCGATTTTAAAAAGATGCTTGAAACAAATAGTTTAAATTTCAGGTTTGTTTCCGGAGCAAGAAATATTTTTTATTTTTGCACCTTATTTTTATTTAATCTAAATATAGAAACAACATGGCTTTAAAGCGCGAAGATATAGAAATCATGGCTCCGGCTGGTTCTTGGGAATCGTTGTCGGCTGCTATTCAGGCTGGTGCAAACTCGGTTTATTTTGGTATTGAACAGTTAAATATGCGTGCAAAATCGTCGAATAATTTTACTACCGACGATTTGCGCGAAATTGTTCGTATTTGTAAAGAAAATAACATGCGGTCGTACTTAACGGTAAACACCATTATTTACGACCACGATGTAACCCTTATGAAACGTATTATTGATGTAGCCAAAGAAGCAGGAGTTACCGCAATTATAGCTGCCGACCAAGCGGTTATAAATTATGCATGGAGCAAAAAGGTCGAAGTGCATATTTCGACCCAAGTAAATATTAGTAATATTGAATCGGTAAAGTTTTATGCCCATTTTGCCGATGTAATGGTTACCGCTCGCGAACTTTCGCTAATGCAAGTAAAGCAGATAACTAAAGCAATTGAAGAGGAAAATATTTGCGGGCCTTCGGGCAACTTGGTTCAAATTGAAATATTTGCGCACGGTGCCTTATGCATGGCGGTTTCGGGCAAGTGTTATTTAAGTTTGCACGAACAAAATTCGTCGGCAAATCGTGGAGCTTGTCTGCAAACTTGTCGCAAACCCTACATTGTAACCGAAAAAGAATCGGGCTTAGAGCTGGAAATTGACAACGAGTATATTATGTCGCCCAAAGACCTTTCGACCATAAACTTTTTAGACCAAATAATTGATGCCGGTGTAAAAGTTCTAAAAATTGAAGGTAGAGCACGCCCGGGCGAATACGTTAAAACCGTGGTTTCATGCTATCGCGAAGCAGTAGATGCCGTGTTTGAAGGCAATTATACGACCGATAAAATTGAAACATGGACAACAAGACTTTCGACCGTTTTTAACCGAGGTTTTTGGGATGGTTATTATTTAGGACGAAAATTGGGCGAATGGTCGAAAGATTACGGTTCGCATGCAACCAAAAAGAAGG
>JAIFNC010000042.1 GCA_020047935.1 Bacteroidota bacterium | reverse complement strand
GCCGGAATTATTGGTTTTACCAAATCGATTGCCAAAGAATTGGGGCCGCGAAATATTCGCAGCAATGCCATAGCACCCGGTTATATTGAAACAGAAATGACCGCTAAACTGTCGGAAGAACAGCGTAATGCGTGGGTACAACATATTCCGCTTCGCCGCGCCGGACAGCCCGACGATGTTGCTAACACGGTGGTTTATTTGGCTTCGGAATTATCGTCGTATGTTAGTGGACAGGTTATTCCGGTTTGCGGAGCTATGACTACCTAAAAAATACAATTTATATTTTTCTAAATCCGCAAAACGTTTCTATATTGCATTCGTTTTGCGGATTTATTTAATTTTTACCTTATGAACGGATTTTTTGCCGACACCCCGGCTTGGCTTATTTTCCCGATACTCAGCGCTGCTGCGGTACTTGCTTGGTGGCTCTATAACGACAAAAAAGCGTTTGCCGAAGCACCACCGGCGCTACGACAAGTTATGCGGTTTTTGCGGTTTGCTATTTTGGCTATTGTATTGGTTTTGTTGCTGTTGCCGGTTATTAAGCTTAAATTTACGAATACGGAAAAAGCAAAAATTCTGATTTTAGCCGATAATTCGTCGTCGGTTGCAGCCGGTATTAATAAGAATTTTACGGCTGAAAAAGTACAAGCAATTTACAAACAAACTGCCGAATTGCTTGGTAACGAGTTTGAGACAAAACTGGTTAGTTTTGATGCTTCGGCAAACACCAATGCAGAACCGGATTTTAAAGGTACGGCAACCAATATTGCCGCCGGTTTGGAATATGCCGTTGATTATTTCTTTGGAAAATCGTCGGGCGCTGTGGTTTTGCTTACCGACGGAATTTTTAACCGAGGTTTTAATCCGGTTTTTGAATTAAATAAACTTACTGTACCTGTTTTTACGGTACCTATAGGCGATACTGCCACGCACCGCGATTTGGCAATTAAACAACTGAATACCAATAAAAAAGCTACCAAAGGAACGCTTTTTCCCATAAAAATACGACTTACCGGAAATTTGTGCACCGGAAGTACCACCGAACTAAAAATTTTGCTCAAAGGCAAAAAAGTATTTTCAAAAGAAATTGCCATAAATTCGAACCGATTTTTTGAAAATTTATTGGTTGAAATTCCTGCCGAAGATATTGGTTTGCAAAAATATTCGGTTGTATTTGAACCGATTGAAAAAGAAATTGGCAACGAAAACAATTATAAAGATTTTTTAATTGAAATAACCGAAGAAAGCGAAAAAATACTGCTGCTTTCCGACGGGCCTCACCCCGATTTGGGCGCAATAAATAAGGCACTTTCGGAAAATACTTTGTACAAAACCGAGATTTCGAATTTACGCGATTTCAAGGGCAAACTGTCGGATTATAAGTGTATTATAACCTACGGAATGCCCTCGGTGGCCAACTTTAATCAGTCGTTGGTGCAGCAGGTTTTTAAGTTCGATGTTCCGGTGCTTGCTATTTTAGGTTCGGGCACCGCTATTACTGCTTTCAATAAATTAAATACGGGTATAAGCATAACCGCCAACCGATTGGTAACCGAATTTGTACAACCGGAAGCAAACGGGGTTTTCGATTTATTTGCTTCGGAATCGTCGTTTAACGACTTTGCCGCCAACTTGCCGCCATTGGTGGCTATGTATGGCGAATACACTACCAGCCCTCTGGTTGAAGTGTTTGCATGGCAAAAAATTTCGAGTGTAATAACCAACAAACCGTTAATAGCATTTGTTGCCGAAACACCCGAAAAATCACGTTCGGGTTTTATACTTGCCGAAGGAATTTGGCGATGGCGAATTCAGGATTACAAAACAAACGCTTCGCATGTAAACTTCGACAAAATGATAAATAAAATGGTGCAATATTTAACTGCCAATAAAAACAAAGAGCGTTTTGTGGTTGAAACGGAAACGCTTGTTGAAGAGGCAGTTGATATTGAATTTTCGGCAGAAGTTTATAATAAATCATTCGAAAAAATAACCACCGCCGAACCTACCCTAACTATAACCGATTCGGTAGGCAAAGAGTTTGTGTACAGCTTTATGCCTCAAGGAAATAACTATAAAATAAACGCCGGCAAATTTACTTCCGGAACTTATCGGTGGAACGCAAGCGTAACGTTGGACGGCGAAACTTTCGGTAAAAAAGGCATGATAACCGTTAAAAAATTAAATATTGAAAATGAACAACTTACGGTTGATTTGCCTTTGCTTTACCAAATAGCCGACCAAACCGGCGGCAAAATGTACATGCCTGAACAAATTACCGAATTACGCGATGAATTACTGAAACACAATGCATTAAAACCGGCTGTTTTTGAACAAACTTCGTTTTATAATTGGATAGAATTCAGGTGGCTAACTGCAATTTTATTAATACTTATTGCTGCTGAACAAGTACTCAGAAAATTTTACGGTAATTATTAATTTTTGTCTCTTCTAAAAATTAAACTTATGTAAAACTAATTCGTTGCTTTTTATATATTTGAAATAAATTAAAACAATAAAACAATGATACCATCTATCGGAATTAAAAATTATAGGAGTTTATTTAACCTGCAAATCCAATCGCTGGGCAGGGTTAATCTAATAATTGGAAAGAATAATACCGGAAAGTCCTCACTTTTAGAGGCCATTTCGATTTATATTAATAATGCAGACTTAAATTGGATTTTTACACTTTTACAAGAAAGAGGCGAGCATTATAAAAACAGTACTAATATAAACAATATTGAGTCCAATTTAAAAAGTTTTTCATCCTTATTTTTTGGAAGAGAAATTTCATTTTTCAATGAAGACCATGAAATTGAAATAGGACTTTTAGAATCTAATTTATTTGGAGTTCAGATATCTTCAGATTCTGTAATTATTCGACTTGTAAAATATGTTGAAGAAGTTATAAAACAACCGGATTCAGAAAATAAAGACAGGATAATTACTCGACGAAAAAAAATTATTTTAGATGAAAAAGATGAAACGTTATTTGCCGAATCCACTATTGGAATTGAACTTAAATCTTCAGATTTTTATGTTATTATACCTATAGAAACAGAAAGAAATTATCGCATTTTCAATTACAGCCAAAGTAAACCGATTGATAATATTCAGTTTATTAGAACTCGAAATATTGAAAGTGAATTGAATGGACGACTTTGGGATAATATTGCACTTAGCAGAAAAGAAGAATTTGTGATTCGAGCTTTAAAAATTATTGAGCCTAAAATTGAACGATTAACCTTTATTAATAACAATACAGCGGGACGTCAAGAACGGATTCCGGTCGTTAAATTAGAAAATGAGCTCAATATAATCCCACTAAAATCAATGGGCGATGGTATAAATCGCATTTTAACTATTATCTTAGCTTTAACTAATTCAGATAACGGATATTTACTTATTGATGAATTTGAAAATGGGCTACATTATACTGTACAGGAAAAATTATGGAATATAATATTTGATTTATCAAATCAACTCAATGTTCAAGTCTTTGCTACTTCGCATAGCTTAGATAGTATTAAGTCGTTTGAAAAAATAATTAATAATCAGGTAAAAATCGAAGATGGAAAACTAATTCGATTAGATAACATAAACGGGCTAATTAAGCCTGTCGAATACAATGCAGACGAATTAAAAATCGCTACAAATCAGGACATTGAAACACGATAGTATGAGCACTAAAGAAATATATAATCAGTTGTTGGTTGAAGGAAATGACGATTTGCATGTAATTAAGAGTTTATGTCAGCGATTCAATGTAAATGAAAACTTTGATGTTATTAATTGTGAAGGAATTGACAAATTAATTTCACAAATTCCAACTCGAATTAAACAATCAGGGATTAAAACCATTGGAATTATTGTTGATGCAGATTTTGAAATTCAAAAGCGCCGGTTAGAAATTTACCGAGTACTTGAAAAAGTTGGCTACTCAATAAAGCCTGAGATGAATCCGGACGGATTAATATTTTTGCAAAGTGATATGCCAAAGATTGGGGTTTGGATAATGCCGAATAACGAAGTAAATGGAATGCTTGAGGATTTTGTTGCTTTTCTTATTCCTGAAGATGATAAGTTAATGCCTATTGCAAAAAAAGTTTTAGAGGAAATTGAGTCAACTAATATTAATAATTATAGTTTAATTCACCATTCAAAGGCATTAATTAATACATGGCTTGCATGGCAAGAAGTTCCGGGATTACCTATGGGTGCAGCTATAACAAAAAGATATTTGACAGTTGAACATGAACAATGTAAGAGGTTTATTAATTGGTTAATAGAACTTTACAAAACAAATTGAGTAAAAATTGTCCGTGTGATTTATGGTTTTTCATTATTTGAATTCAATGTACAAAAAACCTTTACGATAAGATGAATACATGATATTTATAAATATCAGCAAATTAAAATTGATAAAAGTTTTAAAATAACTAACAACGAAAAATTCTTAATTTTTAAACAAAAAGGTTTAGCTATGAACACCATTTTTATAATTATCATATTGCTGCTCTTTATCGATTTTATAGCAGAAAGAGTACTCGATTTTTTGAATGCTTCGCACCGAAGCAACCAATTGCCCGAAATATTGAAGGATATTTACGATAAGGAACGATACGAAAAATCGGTAGCTTACGAAAAAGAAAACGGACGATTTACCCAAGTTGCCAGCTCGTTCAGTTTTGCCGTTATGTTGCTTATTTTGCTGGGTGGTGGTTTTGCAATTGCTGACTCGTGGGCTAAACATTTTACCGAACAGGCTATTTGGCAGGCTATTATATATTTTTGCATTTTGTTTTTTGTTTCCGATTTTTTAAATATGCCCTTTTCAATTTATAGAATTTTTGTAATTGAAGAAAAATTTGGTTTCAATAAAATGACTCCCCGAACCTATATTGGCGACCGAATTAAAAATTGGGGTATCTTTCTGTTTTTCGGCGGTTTGCTTATGTCGCTTGCCATTTGGTTTTATCTTGAAACCGAAGCCATGTTCTGGATTTATATTTGGGGTGTAATAACCTTGGTTAGTTTGTTTATGAACATGTTTTACAGTATTTTAATTGTACCATTGTTTAATAAACAAAGTCCGCTGCCCGAAGGCGAGTTGCGGTCTGCCATTGAAATAATGAGCCTAAAAGCCGGTTTCAAACTAAATAATATTTATGTAATCGACGGTTCGAAACGCAGTACAAAAGCCAATGCGTATTTTTCGGGTTTTGGTGCAAAAAAACGCATTGTACTCTACGACACCTTAATAAACGACCTAAGCACCGAGGAGGTAGTTGCAGTTCTGGCACACGAAATTGGTCATTATAAATTGAAACACATTCATAAATCGTTTTTATTCGGCATTGCACAATCGGCACTTATGCTATATATTTTTTCGTTGGTTATTTCGCGACCGGAGCTTTCTCATGCGTTGGGTGTAAGCGAGCCTACTTTTCATATTGCATTTACTGCATTTGGTTTACTTTACAGCCCGCTTTCAATGTTTTTTGGTTTAATAATGAACTTTTTCTCGCGCAAAAATGAATACGAAGCCGATGCATATGCGGCAAGCTTTGGCTTAACCGACCAATTAATTTCGGCACTTAAAAAACTTACACGCAAAAATTTAAGCAATTTAACACCGCATCCGGCTTATGTATTTTTTTATTATTCGCACCCAAGTTTAATGAAACGAATTGAAGCACTGCAAAAACTAAAATAATAGCTACAATACCATTTTAGGGGTAAAATAATCCTCCATTTGGCAATTTTCAAAAGTAAAATCCTGCCAAGTTCCTTCAACGGTTAGCACTCCGGTACACAGTGTAGGAAAATCGAATATGTCGAGTTTGCGTTTTTTCATTAGTGGCTGAAGAATTTCAGCCACCGTAGGGTTATGTGCCACTACAATTGCGGTTTCGCAGCTTTCGGCAATTTCAGTTATAACCTGCCAAATATCGTCGGCCGTTCCCAAATACAAGGCTTTTGAATGCTGAATAGCAGCCGTTTCGTAATTTATATATTTGCCAATAACTTCGGCGGTTTGCAGCGTACGTAACGCCGACGATGCAATAATAATTTGCGGAATATAATGTCGAGCTTTGAGGTAGTTACCAATAATTTGTGCTTCTTCAATACCGCGCGTAGCTAAAGAGCGCAAATAGTCGGAGGTTTGTAAATCCTCAGAAACCGCTTTTGCATGTCGCATTAAAATTAGTTTTTTCATTTTTCAAAATGTTATAAGTCCTTTATTAGCAAGTCGCCGGAATTTTCAACGCGCGATTTTTCAAATTTTTGCAAAATCGCATTTAAACGTTCTTCCTCGGCTGTGGTAAAATTTTTAAACTCATTTAGCCCCAAATTTTCCAAATTGGCAATTATGGTACTAATATATAAATTACTAACATCGTGTGCAGGCTGATAATAAACTTCTTGCTTTTCGGCACCAAGGGTAACTGAAAGTAAATTAATGGCTTGCAAATCGTCAATTATATCGCGAACCACTTTAATGGGTAATTGCAAACGGTCGCTTATTTCAACATCGTTAAGTGCACGCTCGCCGGTGGTAAACTGCTTTACAATTTTTGCAAAAATTATTAACGACAGTTTAATACGATAATGATGACTTAGTTTAAGCGAATCGGAAACAAAATCGGATTTTGAAACATTCTGAATAGCAAACGATAATTCGGCACCAATTAAAATAATAAACCAACTTAATTGCAACCAAACCAAGAACAAAGGCAATGCGGCAAAACTACCGTAAATAGCATTATAACGAGAAAAACCGACTTGGAAATTAATATACCCCCATTGGGTAAACTGATAGGCAGTACCGGCCAAAATACCGGCAATAAGTGCAGCCCTAAATTTAACTTTAGTGTTCGGAATAATCCAATACAACAAAGTAAGCAATATAAGTATAAGAGAATAAGGTACCCATTGCACAATTTGCATAATTTGGTTGGCATAGTT
>JAIFNC010000312.1:3197-10193 GCA_020047935.1 Bacteroidota bacterium | reverse complement strand
CGGCGGAAGCGGAACTTATTCGCTTAAAAACGAATTTGTGCCAACTTTGCTGCCCGACGGAAACGATACTGAACCGAACGATGCTTTTGATAAGGCTCAAGTTATTTCGATTAATACAACAACTACCGGACAAATTGGCTACTTTGGCAATCAAACTACCGACGGTAGCGATTGGTATAAAATTACTACACCAAACGACGGCACAATCGTTTTTACCATTACCCCTGAAAGTACCCTCGATTCGTATATTGATATGTACGACACAAATGGCAGCTCGCACATTAGGCAGTGCTCAGTTTGCAAAGGCTTAGGCGAAACCGATTTGCTGGAATTTGCGAACTTGGCTGCCGGAACCTATTACATTAGAATTAGCAGCGGCGGACATGGTTCATATACGCTTCAAAACGCTTTTGAGGCTACTTCTATAAACCCGGTTTCAGAAACAGAATTAAACAACACTTTTGCCACTGCCAATAATTTTAGTTTGTATACGCAAAAAACCGGACATATTGGTTACTTCGGAAAAGGCGAAACTGACAATGCCGATTTCTTCAAATTTACAACCTCCGAACTTTCTAATTTTTCACTTACTGCCCTACCCGATGCGACCTTGGATATTTACATCAATATGTATAACGCCGACCAAGGGCATATTAAAATGTGTACTAAATGCGGCGGATTGGGCGAAAATGACCAAATGGTATATGAAAATTTAGCTGCCGGAACGTATTATATTCAAGTACAAGGCGGCGGTTATGGTTCGTATACTTTAAAAACCCCGCTTAGCGCTGCCGACGAAACCGAACCAAACAACATTTTTACCGAGGCTACCGAACTTACACTTAATAATGTAATAAACGGAGCCATAGGAATTTCAGGCGACATAAACGATTGGTTTAGCATAACCACAACCACGGATGGAAAACTGCTTTTTCAAGGTTTACCGGAAAACCAATTGGACTTGTATATGGATTTTTACGATTCCGACGGAACAACCCATATTAAACAATGCACTGTTTGCGGAAATACCGGACAAAAGGACGAAATTGAATACCCAAACCTTAAAGCCGGAACCTATTTTATAAACCTGCGAGGCAGCACAAGCGGCACGTATACCTTAAAAAATACATTTACTCCTACTCCAATACAAATTGTTACAGAAAGCGAACCGAATAACACGGTTGCAAATGCCAACGGTTGGTTGCTTAACACCCAAAAAACGGGTCATTTAGGTTTCTATGGAAATAAAGAAACTGACAACGTGGACTATTTTAAGTTTGAAACCACATCAAGCGGAACTATCAGTATAACCGGAACGCCGGATGCCACACTCGACCTTTATTTCGACTTATATAATGCCACAGAAACGCACATTAAGCAATGTACAACTTGCGGCGGATTAGGTATGAACGAAGCCATTTATTTTGAAAACTTACCTGCCGGAATATACTATTTACGCATTGGCGGAGGCGGATTTGGCTCCTACACCATCATTAATCAGTTCGCAGGCGCGCCATCAATTGCAACTGTAGGTACAGGAACAGCTACGGAAATTACCGAAAATTCGGCTAAAGTAAACGGGAATGTAATTACCGACGGAAATGCTTCGGTTACAAATCGCGGTATGGTTTGGGCTAAAACTACCGCACCAACCATAAGTTCCAACAGCGGTAAAACAGAAAACGGAACCGGGATAGGCGAATTTATTGCCGACTTAACCGGTTTGCAAGCCAATACCCAATATTTTGCACGTGCCTACGCCACTAACAGCGTTGGTACTGCATACGGAAACGAGATTAGTTTTACTACTTTAGAAGCAACCGTACAAGAATTTGCCGGCGGCACCGGTACAGAAACAGACCCTTGGCTTATCGCTACTCCCGACCAGTTAAACAATATGCGAAATTATTGCGGTACAGCAAACAAAGGCAAATTCTTTAAACAAATTGCCCATATCGATTTAAATGTGGCACCTTATAATAGTGCCGAAGGTTGGAGCGCAATTGGTTCCGAAAGTTCGTATTTTATGAATACTTTTAACGGTAACAGCTTCGAAATTATAGGATTAACTATAAATCGTACAACAACATCGCACCAAGGCTTATTTGGAAGTATTGAAAATGCATTACTTACAAATATCAAAATTACCGGTGCCAACATTACCGGAACCGGCTATTTGGGCATATTGGTCGGTTGGGGAATTAACTCGGCAATCGATTTTTGCACAGCGCAAGGAACCGTAATCGGTACCGAGGATAATGTGGGCGGTTTAATTGGCTACTTATACAAAACAGCCGTAACCAACTCCAATTCAAATTCTGAAGTTACCGGACGCGATTATGTAGGCGGTTTATTGGGTAACAACAACGAGTCGGCTTTCAGTAAGTGTTACAGTATTGGAAAAGTTACCGGAAATGCCGGTGTTGGCGGTTTAATTGGCAGAAACTACACCAATACCATAATAAACGAATGCTACAGCACAGCAGCCGTTACCGCTTACGAAAAAGCCGGCGGATTGGTTGGTGAAAGTGCACTGTCGGCTATAAACAATTGCTATACAACAGGCAAAATTACAGCAAAATCCAACGGACCGGGATTTGGCGGATTTGTGGGCTACAACAGCAGTGTAATAATAAGCTGTTACAGCATAGGCGAAGTAGCATCGACTGCTTACGATACAGGCGGATTTGTTGGTTCGAATAGCGGAGGAACTTATACCAATTGCTTCTGGGACAAAACAAGCAGCAAAATAGCCACTTCATTTTACGCTACCGGTTTAGCAACTGCCGATATGATAAAACAAGCCTCGTTTACAAGTTGGAATTTTACCGACTTTTGGAAAATTAATGAAGCGGTTACTTATCCATATTTGAAATGGCAAGTTTCGCCCGGAACGCACAACTATCCGGCAGGCGAAATTACCTACGAAATAAATTTCACGGTAAAAGACAAAGACAACTTTAGCATTAGCACAGCAGTTATAACTTTTAACGGAACAACTTACGATGCCGGAGTGTATAAAATTACCGGAATTAAAGCCGGAACGCACGAATATTCGGTTGCAAAAAACACCTATAAAACTGTAACGGGCAGCGTAACCGTTACCAATGCAAACGTAAACCTCGACATTGTGCTTCAACCGGCTACCTACAGCGTTACTTTTGCAGTTAAAGACGAACAAAACACCAACCTTACCGACGCTATAATTACTTTCGACGGTAAAGATTATGCTGCAGGTGTTTACACCATCGAAAATATATTGCCCGGTATGTACTTGTACAAAGTAACCAAAAACGGATACAAACAAATTACCGAAACAGTTACTATAACCGATGCCAACAAAACGGTTGAGGCAATACTTATTCAGAACAAATATTTTGTGAACTTTACCGTAACAAGCGGCGTAAATGCGGTAAGCAGTGCTACTATAACCATTAACAATCAAACGCTTACAACAGACAACTTAGGCAAGGCTCGAATTGAATTACCAAACGGAAACTATGGTTATACAGTTAGCAAAACCGGTTACGCAACGCTTAGCAACCAAGTTACGGTGGAAAATACCGATAAAAATGTTCCGGTTTCGTTAATTAATACCGGTATTGCAGAACTTTCATCGAATAAAATAAAAGTATTCCCAAATCCGGTAGCCGGCGAGTTTACAATTGATTCGGACGAAGGAATAAATTCTGTTTCAATTGAAAACTTATTGGGACAACGGGTTTTATATGTTGAAGCGTTTGGAAATGCAACCATGAGCATTTCAACAAACGAATTAAAAACCGGTATTTACCACGTTCGCATTGAATTGGCAACCGGCAATACTTCTATTCATAAAATTATTAAAAACTAAACAGATTAATAGTTACTTCTTCAGTGATGCAACAGCGTCGGTAAGTTTGCCAAAGCAGGCTTCCGGCGCTGTCTTTTTTCAAAAAAATTAAATTGAAAACCATGTTTTATACCTTGCGAAACATGTATTTTAAACGGAAGCTTTAAAAATAATTTCAGGCTACAAATTTTCCAGTATTTTAAAAAGCTCCTCGCGTTTTCGAACCGCAATTGGAATAATGGTATTATCGTTCAGAACCAACACACCACCGTCTACTTTATCTATTCGGTTTACAAAATTCAAATTAATTAAATGCGATTGGTGAACCCTCAAAAAACCGTATTCGCACAACATTTCGTCGAAATGCTTTAGCGGCTTCGAAATCATAATTCGCGGCTGATTTTCAACATAAATATGTGTGTAATTGGTATCGGCTTCGCAACGAATAATTGAACCCAAATTTACCAAATGAATGCTATTGTTAGTTTTAAGCACAATTTTTTTTCGTGCTGTTTCTTTGGTTTCCAAATTACTGATAAATGCGCTTATTTTAGCACTTAAATCTTCTTCTTCATCCAAATTTTCGCTCAATCGCTCAATAGTTTGCTTTAGTTCCAAGGTATTTATAGGTTTCAACAAATAATCGAATGCAGTAAATTTAATTGCTTCAATGGCATATTGGTCAAAAGCAGTTACAAATACCACTTTAAACGGTATTTTTTTGAATCGCCTAAGCAAATCGAAACCTGTGCCGTCGCCCATTTTCATGTCTAAAAAAACGGTATTCGGTTTAAGTTCAATAATTTTCAGGTAGGCTTCTTCAACTCCGGCTGCTTCGGCTATAACTTCAACTTCCGGAAAAACTAAAGCGAAAATGGCAAGCAACGATTCGCGTGCTTTAGGTTCGTCATCAACTATAAGTGCTTTTATCATAGCATGTTGTTTTCATAAATTAAATTGAATTATTGATACTGTACGGTATGTTAAGTTGTACCCTTGTGCCCGATACTCCTTCGGTTTGTTGTCGGTCAGTAATTTCAACCGTAAATTTTCGACCGCTTTTTTTGCTCAAATTAGCCAATCGTTCGCGGGTAATTTCGGTGGCTCGCGAAATATGTCGCTCTTTGTTTTCGTAAAGCGCTTCGGAACTTCGAATACCAATGCCGTCGTCGGTTATTTCTATTAAAATACAATCGTCGAACAACCTGAAAACTACAAAAATATTGCCTTTATCGGTCAGGTGCATAACTCCGTGTTCAATGCTGTTTTCAATAAACGGTTGCGACAACATGGGCGGTATAAAGGTTGCTTTTTTGTTTATGCGAAAGTCTACATCAATTGCATAATCAAACCTATGACTAAACCGCAATTGCTGCAAACTCAGATACAATTTTAAAGTCAAAATTTCTTTGTCCATGCTTATAGTTTCCGACCTGCTGTTATCTAAAATCAGCCGTATAAGCCGCGAAAAATCGGCTAAATAATTGCCTGCAACCTCCGGTTCGCATTTGTACAAAAAGCTTTGAATGGCGGTAAGCGAATTAAATATAAAATGCGGATTCATTTGCGAACTTAACAGTTTTTGTTCAAGCTCAATGTTTCGCTTTGCTGTATTAATACGCTGAATATAAACGTACAACACAGTAACTGCAACGCCGGTTATAAGTAAAATATTCAACATAATAAACCATGCAGTTTTATAAAAAGGCGGTAAAATTTGAATATACAAAACCGAATGATGTTCGGGTTGCTCTTCGTAGCCCGGTACCGTTATCGAAAATTTATAATTCCCGGATGGTAAATTACTGAAATTAACCGAGTTTTCCGAGGTATACATCCAATGCGCTTGCATTCCGGTAAGGTGGTACGCATAAGTAATTTTGCCGGGGAATTTGAATTCCAAACTCGAAAAATGCAGTTCGAAATAGTTTTCGTCGTGGTTAAGTTTTATGGTATCGCCTGTATTTACATTAAAGTTTAGCGGTTTACCGAATAAATAAAAACCGGAAAACCGGATTCTACGCTGTATCTCATTACCGGCAATTTTTTCGGGTGAAAATTCAATAATTCCGCCCGGTCCGCTCATTAGTATATTCCCGTTGGCAAGCTTGAAGGCAGCTTTACCAAATTCTGAAAAAGGCAAACCGTCG
Organism: Bacteroidota bacterium; assembly: GCA_020047935.1. Taxonomy (GTDB): domain Bacteria; phylum Bacteroidota; class Bacteroidia; order Bacteroidales; family JAIFNC01; genus JAIFNC01. Next base: position 4,211 of record JAIFNC010000312.1, on the reverse strand, counting down.
GTTTCGTTGAATTGTGTCGTTTTACCCGTTAGCGTGTTGGTTTTAAAAATTCCTTGCGTTGTTCCAATCCAAAGTTCGCCGTTTTTGTATTCAATTAAACTTTTTATCCAAATTTCCTCCGTTGAAAGTTTGTACCTGTAAATTTGTTTTTTTTGTTGGTCGAAATAGCATAAGCCTTTATCGGTACCCACCCAAACGGTATTGTCTTGTGCAACCAAAAGTGCGGTTATATGGTTCGATTGCAAGGAATTGGGAACCGTATCGACATAAAAACATTCAAATTTACCGGTTTGCTTGTTCATTCGGTTAAGCCCTTTATCCGAAGTTCCTATCCATAAATAATTTGAATAATTGCTTGCCAAACAAGTGGTTAATCGCGACGAAAGCATGTATCCGTCCGGTTTATTCACAAGTTCGAAGTTAAAATTTTGCAAATCGATGCTAAAAATAATTCGTTGAGTTGAAATATAAAGTGTATTGTTTGCCAAGGTTGCCGATTGCGCCGTAAAATCGAATTCCGGAGGCACCAATTCAGGCTTTAAAATATTGATTTTCTTAGTTTTTGCATTTAAAATAGCAATTCCGAAATTTGAAATAATTACAAACCTGTTGCGTTCTAATTTGCTTATAAAATTTATATGTTGAAGAATATGCGAAGCGCCGGCAATTTCAAGCTTTGTATATTTTTCAGGCGCTAAAATGCTTATAAAATACAATCCGTTTTTATTTGCCATTAGCAAATACTTACCCCAAAAAGCGGTCGTATTTTCTGCAAAATTTCGAAGAGCAACCGGCAATTTGCGTACTTCAATTTTCGATTTGCCGGGAAGAATCGTGTAAATATTCATCGAATCGAGCGTGCAAATGGTGTCGGGCAAGTTTTCAACAAAAACCATTTTATTTAGGTCGAAAGACTGATTTGGCAAAGGGTAGTTCGCCAATATTTCCAACTCCGGATTTAAAGCTATCAAGCGTTTATTGGTAATTGCCCAAAAATTATCGGAACTATTTTGG
>JAIFNC010000312.1:0-3182 GCA_020047935.1 Bacteroidota bacterium | reverse complement strand
ACGGTTGTTCCTTTTCTATTGGTTGCCGACGATAAAACAGAGTTGAAATTTAGTGGTACATCGAGCAAATAATGCGAATTAATGTATGGGTTTTTGCTCTTGCTTTCCTTCCAAACGTGTGCACTAAATTTTTTATCTTTAACCGAATAAAAATAAAGTACATTGCCGGTGGTTCGAACAAAAATATGGTCGATAGAATCGAATTGTACGTTTTTTATTAAAGCATACGTTGGCGAAATTCCGGAAAAAAAGTCGTAACCTTCTATTTTATTGGTAACGGTATTAAATTTTTGCAATCCAAAACTGCCCCAAAAACCCAACCAAAAATTACTTGTACTGTCAATATGCAAATCGTTGTACCAGTCGCGCTTTTTGCTGTCAAAACTCACGGCATAACGGGTGAAATTATTCTTTTCGGGTTCAAATTTATTAAACCCTACACCTGCCCAAAGTCCAATCCATAAATTACCGTTTTTGTCTTCAATTATTTTTGATATTTGATTCGCAGCCAACGAATTAGCATCTAACGAATTATGCAAAAAATGTTTAAACGAATTATTTACCGTATCCCACAAGTTTAATCCCTGATTTTCGGTTCCTATCCAAATTCTTTTTTTCGAATCTTGTAGCAGCGCAGTAACATGATTACCCGAAAGTGTGTTATTATTCCCCGGAATATGAAAATAATAGTTAATTTCATGTCGGTTCCTTTTCAAAAACGACAAACCCTTTTCTGTACCAATCCAAATATTCAGGTCTTTATCACAATAAACTTTATTTATATGATTATCAATTAACGATTTCGGATTATCAATATCATTTGTATATCGAATAAACTCGTTTAGTTTAGCATTGTATTCAAACAATCCGTTTCCGGTGCCCAACAATACATTGCCGGTTTCGGTTTCCAACAACGAAAAAGTGGAAGATGCCAACAGTTTTACGACTTCTTCGGTGTTTGGGTTTAATTGATAAAAACCGTCGGTTCCGCCAATATAGCAATTGCCGTTGGAGGTATGAACAATATCGGCCAAATCGTTATCACGCTTACGTTTAGGGTTTAGCGGATTGTTCTGAATTGCGGTAAATTCCGAAGTATTTGGGTCGAACCGGTAAACCGGCGTACCTCTTCCGCCCAGCCAAAGCTTGCCGCTTCTATCTGTCCGCAACGCATGATAACGGTAATACGGCTGGGTAACTTGTGCATGTTTGAAATGGCTGAATTTATTGCTTTTCAGTTGCAATTGCGTAAGCGAACCGTCTAAGGTTTCTATCCAAAGCAAACTATCGTTTTGCATAAATAACTTTCGTACAGCATTATGCCTAATTGAGTTTAGTTCGTATAAATTGCTGAAAAACCTTGTAAAAGTTCCTGTATGGCGGTTGTAAAAGTTTAGTCCGTTTGTGGTTCCTATCCACAAATTACCAAAATCATCGCCGGTAATCGAACTAATTTCGTTGCTCGAAATGCTTAGCGAATCATTTATTATATTGAAAAATTGAACAAAAGTATGTCCATCAAACCGGTTAAGTCCGTTTTGTGTAGCCAGCCAAATATACCCCAATTTATCTTGGTAAATATCGTTAATGCTATTATTACTTAGCCCATTTTCGATAGTAAAGTTGGTAAAAACAGCGTACACATCGGTTTTAACCGGCTGCGAATAAAGCCTGCAAAGTAAAAAAAGGAACCAAAATACAATTGCAATGTTTGTTTTAAACATTTTACTGCCGCATTATTTCAACTAAGCAATTATTACAAAAATAATGCTTTAAATTCGCTTTATTGGTTTCAACCTAAATTATTTAACCTGTTTTTTTCTGAGAAATAATTAAGCCAAGATTGTGTTTTCAAACATGTTCAATTAGCTTGAAAATGAGCATTCGAATTACTACCTTGCGACCGAAATTTATTAACCTTAATTAAAAAAAAAGCAAACCATGAAAAAGTTTTACTTTGTCCTCCTTTTTTCAAGCGTTTTATTTATGGCAACCAAACAAGTTGACCCAACGGAAGATAATCCGTTTTTTAAAGAATATGCAACTCCTTTTGAAGTGCCGCCATTCGATAAAATTGATACCACGCATTATATTCCGGCCTTTGAGCGCGGTTTTGCTGAACAACAAGCCGAAATTGATGCCATTATTAACAATGCCGACGCACCTACCTTCGAAAACACCATTATGGCATTGGAAAATTCGGGCAAATTACTTCGAAAAGTAAATTTGGTTTTTGGTGCGGTTAGCGGCGCAAACACTACTAAAGCCTTACAAAATATTAATCGCAAAATTTCGCCGCTTTCAACCAAACACCGCGATAATATAAACCTTAATGACAAACTTTTTGCACGTATTAAAACGATTTACGACAACCGACTTACAAGTAATTTGGATGCCGAACAACTTAGAACCGTTGAAAAATATTACGACGATTTTATTCGAAGCGGCGCCAATTTGAACGAAACCGACAAGCAAAAATTACGCGAAATGAACCAAAAAATGTCGGCACTTGGCGTTCGTTTTGGCGACTACCAACTGGAAGAAACCAATACAAACTTTGTAATGGTGATTGACAACATTAAAGACCTTGAAGGACTTTCGAAAGACGATATTGAGGCTGCTGCCATAACTGCCAAACAAATGAAAATGGAAGGCAAATGGGCTTTTACCTTGCAAAAACCAAGTTTGTTGCCATTTTTACAATACGCCAAAAACCGCGAATTGCGCGAAAAACTTTATAAAGGCTACTACATGCGCGGAAACAACAACAATAAATTCGATACAAAAGAAATTGTTGCGCAAATTTACAACCTTCGCTTAGAACGTGCCAAATTAATGGGCTATAAAACCTATGCCGAATTCGGAATTAGCAATAACATGGCGCAAACTCCCGAAAATGTATACAAGTTTTTGAACGATATTATGACGCCAACCATGGAAATGGCAATTAAAGACCGCGCCGAAATGCAGAAAATTATCGACAAAGAAGGCGGTAAATTTAAACTCGAAAGCTGGGACTGGTGGTTTTATGCCGAAAAATTACGCCAACAAAAATTCAATTTAGCCGAAAGCGACCTAAAACCGTATTTCAAACTATCGAACGTTCGCGATGGTATGTTTGCCGTAGCTTCGAAAATGTATGGCATTACTTTTAAACAACGTACCGATATTCCTGTTTATCA
>JAIFNC010000299.1 GCA_020047935.1 Bacteroidota bacterium | reverse complement strand
GCCATTTGCGATTTCATTTTATGGGCAGTGTTGCTTAATTTTTCCATTTCGCCAACTGAATATTCTTTTTCAAGCAAATGCAGCATACTTGGCATATCGCGGACAAACATGGTTAATAGCTCTTGTACAAAATTTTCGTCGCTGTGGGCATGTTGGTACAAATAGGTTAAATTATAGTGCTTGTTAGGGTCAGGGGTGTAGTTTGCACTTTCATAGGCAGCTTCCGATGCATCGAGCAAATCAAAAACGGTATTTTCAAAATCTATCGCATCCAACTTGCTTGAAATGGTATTAACAGCATGATTGGCAAATAATTCCTCCGAATCGGTTATTAAAAGTAAGGCAACTTTTTTGGTAAGGTACGCATTCGATTGTTTTAAAAGTTCAATCAGTTGAATTGAATTTTCAACAGTTAAATAGCTTATAATTAAATTTATGCGTTCTGAATTTATTTTAGGCGGAAGGTCTTCTTTTCGATTTAATGTTGAAAAAGGTAAACCAATTTCGGTTAACAGATTTTCAATTATTTCCGAAAAAGATGGGGAGTCGGTAAGGAGTAAAATTTTATAGTTTTCCATAGCGCAATTTTTCTAACAAAATAATGCCAAAAGTAATGATTATAAAATTATTTATACAGTAATTGTTAATTTTTTGTTGCCTAATTTTATCTGTATTTAAGTAGTTGTTTACCGAATCAAAACTGATTTTAATCATGTTATTTTGCGATTAAAATCAGTTTTATTTTGTTTTTATTTTGCTAACTTTAAATCGGAAACACTTAGATATTAATGTTTTGTAGTGTGAAATAATTAACACTGTTAATTTAATAACAAATTAAACCAACATTTAAAAATGACAGAAGTTCAAGAATTAGTTCGTAGTTTAACCGACAGACACGGACGTACACGCGAAAGCTTACTGCCCATTTTACAAGGGGTAGTTGCCAAAGAATCTTATTTATCCGACACGGTAATGACCGAAATAGCCAAACAGCTCGATATTTCGGCGGCCCAAGTATTTGGTACAGCCACTTTTTACTCGTTTCTGGATACGGAACCACGAGGTAAATACGTAATTCGAATTTGTAAAACCATTACTTGCGATATGCACGGCAAACGGCAAATAGCAAAGGCTATTGAAGATTTACTCAAAATAAAGGCAGGCGAAACAACCACCAATAAAAAGTTTACGCTGCTCGAGGCCAATTGTTTGGGTTGGTGCCACGAAGCTCCGGCAATGCTTATTAACGATACTCCGTACACCAAACTTACACCCGAAAAAGTGCTCGAAATTCTTACCGATTACATGCAAAACAAATAACCCGAAAACTAAAAACAATGAATATTCCTGAAAAACAATTAAAACGCGTCGATTTAATTTTTGCTGAAACTGAAGTTTACGAAACGCTCGAAATAGCTTTTAAACGCGATAAGCAAGAGGTGTTGAATGAGATACTTGAGTCGGGTTTGCGCGGACGGGGCGGTGCCGGTTTCCCTACCGGGTTGAAATGGAAATTTACTGCCGAACAACCTTCCGAAGAAAAATATGTAATTTGCAATGCCGACGAAGGCGAACCCGGCACCTTTAAAGACCGCGAAATTTTAACTCGTGTTCCACTAAAAGTATTAGGCGGTATGGCTATTTGCGGACATATTATTGGTGCAAAAGAAGGCTATTTATATTTGCGTGGCGAATACCGATATTTGGTTGCTCACCTCGACACGTATTTAAATTCATTCAACGATTGGTTGAAAAAGCACGGAATTGATTTTACAATTTATATTCGAATGGGCAGCGGTGCCTATATTTGCGGCGAGGAAAGTGCATTGTTCGAATCGATGGAAGGAAAACGAGGCGAACCTCGAAACAAACCGCCTTACCCTACAGTCGCCGGTTTCAGAAATAAACCTACCGTAATTAATAATGTAGAAACCTTGGTTTACGCCACCGTAATTTGCAAATATGGCGCTTCGTTGTTTAAAAATTTAGGTACGTTCGATTCGCGCGGCTCTAAAGTGTTTTCGGTTTCGGGCGATACACCTGTTGCAGGCATTTATGAACTCGACTTCGGTATGACGGTAGAACGCTTTGTGGAAGAATTTGGCGACGGCGACACAAAAGCAGTTCAGGTAGGCGGAGCATCCGGTTTTTGCGTTCCGCGTAAAAAATTTAAGGAAACTATAATTGGTTTTGAAGGCGTACCTACCGGCGGTTCTATGAAATTGTTCAACAGTTCGCGCTCAATGTACAATGTATTACATAATTACCTCGATTTTTTCCACGAAGAATCCTGTGGTCAATGTACCCCGTGCCGTATTGGTTGTCAGCAGTTATTGCATGGTATTGAGGCAGTTAAAAAAGGCGAAAAATCAACGGCTTATTTAATTACCTTACTTAAATTGGCCGAAACCATGAAAATTGCTTCCAAATGCGGTTTAGGACAATCGGTTGGTAATTCGTTCAAATCAATTGTTGAAAATTTCAAAGAAGAAATGATTTATTAAACTTTAATAACTAAGATAATAGTTCATAGTTTTCTCAAAATAAACTACTTGCAAATATTTATGAAAAATACGATAAACTTAAAAATAGACGGTATTACGGTAACCGTTGATAAAGGCGAAACTATTTTGGCGGCTGCTAAACGATTGGGCATAAAAATCCCTACCTTATGCTACCACGAAGATTTGTGTGTAGCCGGAAATTGCCGCGTTTGTATTGTTGAACAAACCGGTATGCGTACCTTACCGGCATCGTGCGCAACTCCTGCTACCGAAGGGATGGAGATTTTTACCAATAGTTTGAAAGTTCGAAATGCACGTAAACATATTGTTGAACTGCTGCTTTCGGAACACAATGCCGACTGCACAAAATGCTATAAAAACGGTAATTGCGAATTGCAAAACTTGGCTTCCGAAACTTTGGTAAACGAACCAATGTTTCTCGATTTGGTTCCGGGCAACAAATATACCATTGATAAATACAATCCGGCAATTATAAAAGACGACAGCCGCTGTATCCGTTGCCAACGTTGTGTTCGTACTTGCGAAGAACTGCAAGGAGTAAGTGCGCTATCGGTAGCTTACAAAGGTTCAAAAATGAAAGTTTCGGCATTTTTGGAGCATTCGCTTAACGAAGTGGTTTGCACCAATTGCGGACAGTGCATAAACCGTTGCCCAACCGGTGCACTGGTTGAACGAAACTATGTAGACCAAGTTTGGGACGAGCTGCTTAACCCGAATGTGCATGTGGTAGTACAAACGGCACCTGCTGTTCGTATTGCTTTAGGCGAAGAACTTGGCTATGCGCCCGGCCAACGGGTTACGGGCAAAATGGTTACCGCACTTAAGCGCTTGGGCTTTAATTCGGTGCTCGATACCGATTTTACTGCCGACCTTACCATTATTGAAGAAGGCCATGAATTGCTTAACCGATTAAAACGTGCTTTGGTTGACAAAGACCCTACTGTTTCGTTACCAATGGCTACTTCTTGCTCACCCGGTTGGATAAAATTTATTGAACACACGTATCCTGAATATTTGAATAATCTTTCTACTTGCAAATCGCCGCAGCAAATGTTTGGTGCGCTTGCTAAAACTTATTACGCCCAAAAACGCGGTATCGACCCCAAAAATATTATCTCGGTTTCCATTATGCCATGTACAGCAAAAAAATTCGAAGCCAACCGACCCGAAATGCGCGATAGCGGATACAAAGATGTTGATTATGTGTTAACTACGCGCGAATTGGCCAGAATGATAAAGCAAGCAGGTTTGGATTTTCAGCACTTGGAAGACAGTAAATACGACAGTATAATGGGCGAAGGTACCGGCGCTGCGGTTATTTTTGGTGCTACCGGAGGAGTAATGGAAGCTGCATTACGAACTGCATACGAAGTAGTTACCGGACGCGAAGTTCCTTTTGAAAAGCTGCGAATTATGCCTGTTCGCGGTATGGAAGGTGTAAAAGAAGCATCGGTATTAATTGAAAATACCTTGCCCGAATGGAGCTTTTTGAACGGTGTAGAGCTTAAAACAGTAGTGGCACACGGTTTAACAAATGCCGATGCCGTAATGCGTAAAGTGAAAAACGGCGAAGGCGGTTGGCATTTTATTGAAATAATGGCTTGCCCCGGTGGCTGCTTGGGCGGCGGCGGACAGCCAATTCCGACAAACAAAGAAATAAGGAAAAAACGTGCCGAAGCTATTTATGCCGAAGACGAAGGCTTGCCGATTCGAAAATCGCATGAAAATCCGGAAATAGCAATGATTTACAGCGAATTTTTGGAAAAACCGCTCGGGCATAAATCGCACGATTTGTTGCATACAACCTACAAACCTCGCTTACGATATTAAAATTTTGTCATTGTTTTAAATTGTGTTGGGCTGTTGCAATTGGCAACAGCCTTTTTTTATTTTTTACCGGTTTGTAAATTCGAAATTTTTATTTAGCTTGCAACCCAAAATAGCGTGTGTTTTAGTACCTTTTGTTTGGTAAACCGGGAGTAAAAATGTGCTTTTAAACAAGGGCAATTTGAATAGGATTGGTGAAAAAATCCTAACACAATGCTATTAATAATAGGTAAGTAATTAATATTAGAAGAAGGGAAAGCGATGGAAGAAATGAACAATATGAAAATGCTCGACATGGCTACCGTTAAGGAGTTATGGTCGAAAACGTATAATACCGAGGGTAAACCCGATTGGTCGCATATTTTTAGATACTACCATAAAGACATTGTGTTTCAGGATACCATACAGCGAATTGAAGGTATTGATAATTTTATTGAAATGTGCAATCGACTGACTCAACGAACGCAACAATTGAACATGGAAATTGTTTCCATTGCACAAAACGAAAATATTATTATTTTCGATTGGGTAATGACCATGATTTTCAAAAAATACCCAAATACGCCTATTTACGGCTCAACCAAATTAACTTTAAGCAACGATGGTTATATTTTGGAACAGCGCGATTATTACGATTTGTGGGGCGATATTTTCAATAATATTCCGCGTTTCAATAAAATGTATCGTAAATTTTTAATTAAAAAATTCGGATGATGGGAAAATTCAAATTACCCGACGAACTCAATTTTATAACTGTAGGAAGATTACCGCAGAAAGTTTCGAATACCTCGTTGGAAGGCAAAATTTGCGTAATTACAGGTACTACTTCCGGAGTGGGTTACGAAGCGGCGTTGCGCATTGCCAAAGCAGGTGCTAAAATAGTTATGATTGTTAGAAGCAAACAAAAAGCCGAGCAACTTTGTGCCGAAATACTTGCCTTTTCGCCGGTAAAACCCGATTATTATGTTGCCGATTTTGCCAACCTAACCGAGGTGCGAAAAGCTACGGAAGCTATTTTGGCAAACTACCCAAAAATAGACTTGCTTATTAATAACGCCGGTGTGCACATGACAACCCGTCAACTAACCAATGAAGGCCACGAAACAGCCTTTGCGGTAAATCATTTGGCTTCGTTTTTAATTACAAGCCTAATGCTCAAACGTTTGGTTGAAAGTGCTCCTGCACGTATTATACAGGTTAATTCGGAAGGGCACCGGTTCAACGGCCTTAAAATAGACGATTTAAATTGGGAAAAGCGAAGTTATAACGGCTATGCAGGCTACGGTGCATCCAAAACCGCTCAATTAATGACCGTTTGGGAACTTAACGAATTACTTCAAGGCAAAGGTGTTACTATCAATGCAATGCATCCCGGTGCCGTAAAATCGAATATAGGCACAAACAACGGAAAACTATACAATTGGTTTTCGCGTTTTATTATACAACCCTTGCTCAATAGCCCTAAAATATCGGGAGATGCTATTTATTATTTGGCTTCAGCACCCGAAATGGAAGGTGTAGGCGGTAAGTTTTTCAACCTTACAAATGTAGAAATACCGGCAAAACATGCGGTAAACAGAGAGCTTGGCAAACAGGTTTTTGAAATTAGTAAACAATTAATTCATTTAGACAAAGAAAACGTGTATGAAATATGATGCAATCGTTGTAGGTGGTGGTTTGGCAGGCTTAACCGCAGCAGCTTATTTGGTTAGAGCCAACAAAAAAGTATTACTTGTAGAACGGCAATATAAATTGGGCGGGTTGGTTCAAACTTTTCATCGTAATGGGGTGTATTTCGATGGCGGTTTGCGCTCTATCGAAAATTCCGGTATCGTGTTCCCAATGCTCAAACAGTTAGGCATAGAAATAGACTTTGTAAAAAGTCCTATTTCTATCGGAATTGACGATACGGTAATCCAGCTTTCCGACAAAAACAGCTTGGTTGAATACGAAGCTTTTTTGAAAAAATATTTTCCGGAAAACCAAACCGATGTTGCTGCCATTATTGCCGAAATTAGGAAGATAATGGGCTATATGGATGTACTTTACGGTATTGACAACCCGGCGTTTTTAGATTTGATGAGCGATAAAAAACACTTGTTTACAGTTATTTTGCCTTGGATGTTTAAATTTATTGTAACGATAGGAAAAATAAATAATTTGAACGAACCGGTTGAAGATTTTTTGCAACGACTTACTAAAAATCAGGCACTTGTTGACATTATAGCACAACATTTTTTTCAAAAAACACCCACATCATTCGCTTTAAGCTATTTTAGTTTGTACCTCGATTATTATTATCCGAAAGGCGGAACAGCTACTGTAGTCGAGAAACTTACCGAATATATTATTAAAAATGGTGGCGAAATTAAAACCTCGACCACTATAACCGAGCTAAATCCGGAACTTAAATACGTTATCGACTCAAACGAAAACCGAACCGAGTATACCAACTTAGTTTGGGCGGGTGATATGAAATTTTTGTATCAAGCAATTAAAATAGAACAACTTACTAATAATAAGTTAGTTCGAATTGTTGAAGAACGTAGAAACGCTTTGAAAGATTTGCACGGTGCCGATTCTATTTATACGCTCTACTTAACAGTAAACGAAAGCAAAGAATATTTTGCCAACATTTGTACCGGGCATTTTTTCTATAC
>JAIFNC010000260.1 GCA_020047935.1 Bacteroidota bacterium | reverse complement strand
CCAAAAACAATAGGCTTAGCACCATTGCAATTTGAATTATATTTGAAACCAATTCGTCGAAAAGTACATCCGATTCGGTATTTTCTTTTCCCAGCGAAGTTGAATATTTATCTAAAGTTTCGTATAAGGTTTTAACCAAATTATCAATATCGGCATCAAGTTTTTTAACGGTTTCAATCGATTTCTCGTCGGTATTTGCAAGCAACGGTTGCATTTTTATTTCAAAAATAGTAATAATTTTCCGAAGCAATTTGGCACCTTGTTCAACTTGTATTTGCTCTTCTTCGGTGTCGGCGGCTGCTGTTATAAAGGCAATGTCTTTTTCCGATTCAATTTTCAATTCGTCCCATTCTTCCAACAGTTCATCGTTTAAACCGTTAATTTGGGCGTCGGCAATAATGTGGTATATTCTATGACCCACGCCTTCTACTTTTACAGTATGCATAACCTCTGATGACCTAACAACCTCTTTATCATGTAATTTGGTCAGTAATTTTACTTCAATATAAACAAATATAGAATAGCCCAATAATATTAAAATCAAGAGGGCAAAACTGAGCATAAGTTTGTGAATGATTTTTAAATTTTTCATAGTAAAAAATTATTTTAGTATTTATTAAAATTTCAAAAAATTGGAATGTAATTTAACATTGACATAATCAAGCGTTAAACGGCCGGATTTAATACTGTTTGATTTTTTAATGCATTGGTATCGAGCAGAAAGGCCATGTTTCCGTCGGCCAAAACACTAACACCGGCAATATAGTCGCGGTAGCTTAACTGTTTATCGAGTGCTTTGAGCACTGCTTGGTGTTCGCCCAATATATTATCTACCGCAATGGCATATAGAAAACCTTCACGATTTATTACAATAAGCTTTACGTTTCTTTTTTCGGTTTGCTTTATATTGAAAAGTTGATACAAATCGATATAGCTGATTAATTGGTCGTTGTAAGGCATTAGGCCTTTAAAACGGTACGATTCGAACTCGCGTTGGTTAAAAATAAGGCACACTTTAATATCGGTAACGGGCAACAAAAAATAAGACTCACCCGATTTAAACAACAGCGTGTCGATAATGGCGGTATTCTGTTGCAACTTTATTGTAAACGTTGTACCTACTTGTGTTTTTGAATGTATGGTTATATGCGCGCCCAATTCGTTCAATTTGTTTTTCACAATATCCATTCCTACCCCGCGCCCCGAAACCTGGGTTAAACTTTCGGCGGTTGAAAGCCCGGGCATGAAAATAAGGTTAAATTTTTCTTCTTCGGTAAGTTTGGCATCGGCAGGTATAAATTTATTCGCAATGGCTTTTTTTACAATATTTTCGGTATTAATTCCTCTTCCGTCGTCGCTTATAGTAATAATTATAGAATTGCCTTCTTGAAGTACCGAAAATTTAATGGTTCCGGTTTCGGGTTTATGCTGTTTGGTGCGTTCTTCGGGTGTTTCAATTCCGTGATCAATGCTGTTTCGAACCAAATGCATTAAAGGTTCGGTCAGTTTATCAATAATACTTTTATCCAATTCGGTTTCGCCGCCTTCAATTTCGAATTTTATTTTTTTATTAAGCGAGTGCGACAAATCGCGAATTAAACGCTGAAACGACAATATATTTTCCTGAACCTTAACCGCAAAACTAAGTTTTAATTGTGCGCTGTTGGTAACCAACTCGCTTACCAAATACATCAAATTGTCCAATTTTTCGAGGTCTATCGAAATAGATTTCGAAATAAAAGAACTCGATTTTATATTAACAGTTTCGGCAATAATCGGTTTTTTTTCATTTATAACATTATTTTCAGCAACCGGTTTTTCTTCGTTTAAAACAACCTCTTCCGAAGGTTGAATAATTTGAATTATTTCCGAATTATTGAGGCTTGCCAAATCTTCAATATGCAATTCGACTTTTGGCGGCAAGGCTTCAGTAGTTTCAAGTTTTTGTGTTGCTTCAAGCAAATCTTCGTTGGCAATTTTGTATATTTTGCAATTATCTTCTAAAAACATAAACACATCTTGTACATCTTCAATCGAACTTTTGGTTGAAAGAATAATACCCCAGCCGTCTTGATCTGAGTTTTTAGTGTCAATAATTACATTGGGCTGATGTTTAAATATTTCGAAAGTTCCCAGTTCGGCCAACTCACGAAAAACACGGGTTATGTTAATTCCGCGGAAAATAATTTGTTCGTCGGGGAAAAAATAGATGTAATAAGTAGTCAATCCGCTCGGCTTAGTTTTTTTTGTACTCATTTCATTGGGTTTTTCAGGCATGTCGTTACCATCCAATTGCATAATTTTATGCATCAACCAGGCTTGTTTTTCAATGTTTGCAGGCTGCTGAAATTCAAAATCGTCCAATAGATTATTCACATGGTCGGCCGATTGAAGTGTTAGGTCAATTATTTCGGTGGAAACCTTAAGTTTGCCTGTTCTTATTGATTCGAATAGGTTTTCGAGCTTGTGCGTATATTCCTCAATTTTAACGAAACCATACATGCCGCTTACCCCTTTAAGCGTATGTGCAAACCTAAACACTTCTTCAATAGCTGCCTTGTCGTTAAAATTAGTTTCGAGGCTTATTAAACTAGCTTCCAATTTTTTAACTAATTCGTGCACCTCGTCAATAAATTTGCCTCTGAACTTTACGAATATATCATCCATGTTATTGATATTTAGCTTTTTAACAATTCGGTTAAAAATCTTACTGAATTGAACTTTTCTTTCAACAAATATCGGGATTAAAAAAACCAAAAAAAAGCGTGCAAAACTCTGTTTTTTGGTTAAAAGACTCTGTTTTTATTCGAGGGTTTTTGTGCGGGTAGAAATACGGGGTGGGAACCCTTGCTACTTCAACTTTAAGAAGTTTAATTTTTGATTTATTTAGTTCTACTATTCTTAATATTAATTAATTGAACCACATTTTGGGTTGACAATAGGATTGGAATTATTTACCGGTGGTTATTAAATCGTAAAGTAATATTGCAAAGCACCAGTAAAATAAAAATTGCAATTAGATTGATAAAATATTACCAAAACCAATAAAATAATTTCAAAACAATTATCTTTGAACCGTAAACTAAGTTCTAAAAACTATGTCAATATTTCAAAAATCAGTTGTAAATAAATATCTTAAAAATCTTGATGAATTAACACTAAATCAAGCGTATGAAAGGTTTATGAAATTTTACGGAAATAAACTTCGTTTAATGAATATTGTTACACTAAAAGAAGAAAACTATCAAGAAGGATTTCTTAGAGAGATTTTTGTAAATGTTTTGGGTTACACAATTAGCCCGGATTTAAATTACAACCTAACAACTGAATATAAAAATCAAACAGATAGCAAGAAAGCCGACGGTGCAATACTTAAAAACGGGCAAGCAATTGGAGTAATTGAATTAAAATCGACAAAAACAGTATTTATCGAAAGCATTACAAATCAAGCATTCAATTATAAACACAATCAACCAAATTGCAGATATGTAATAACTTCAAATTTTCACCATTTACGATTTTTTATAGATAATTCAACTGAATTTGAAGAGTTTGATTTATTCGAACTTACAGAAAAGGAATTTGCACGATTTTATCTATTTTTAAGCAAAGAAAGTATTTTTAATGATATTCCATTAAAACTTAAAGAAGAAACAAAATTTCACGAAGAAAATATTACCGACAAATTCTATCGTGATTATAGACAATTTAAAGAAAAAACTTTTGAGAATTTAGTTAAAAACAATCCTGTTTATGATAAATTAACCTTATTTAAAAAATCTCAAAAATTATTAGACCGCTTTATTTTTGTGTGGTTTGCGGAGGATTGCGGATTGGTTGCACCAAATGCAATTCAAAAAATTATTGACCAATATAATCAGTATATTAAACTTGACGATTATAAAACACTGTTCAGCCGATTTCAATTGCTTTTTCAGTACTTAGATAAAGGATATAAAAGTAAAACCAACAAAGATATATACTGGCCACCCTACAATGGTGGATTATTTAAATATGATGAAATACTTGATAATTCAGAAACAAAATTAGATGACACAATATTATTAGAATTTTGTCCTAAAATTTCAACTTATGATTTTAGTACGGAATTAGATGTTAATATTTTAGGACATATTTTTGAACATTCTTTGAATGAAATTGAAGAAATTACAGCCGAATTAAAAGGTGAAATAACAGAAAAATCGAAAACAAAACGCAAAAAGGACGGAATTTTTTATACACCTAAATACATTACTTTATACATTATTGAAAATACAATAGGTGCATTATGCAAAGAAAAAAAACAAACATTAAAATTACAAGAAATTGAAATAAATGAATTGTACCGAAAAAACGATAAGATTACTAAATTAGGGAAAGAATTATATGAAACACTTCAATTTTATAAAAATTGGCTTTTCGATTTAAAAATTCTTGACCCTGCCTGCGGCAGTGGTGCTTTTTTAAATCAGGCATTAGATTATTTGATTAATGAGCATAATCAAATAGATGAATTAATTGCCGAATTAACCGGTGATAAGGTTCGATTATTTGAAACGGATAAAACAATTCTTGAACGAAATATATTTGGCGTTGATATAAACGAGGAAAGTGTTGAAATTGCAAAATTATCATTGTGGCTCAGAACCGCCAAAAAAGACCGTCAATTATCGGATTTAAATAATAATATAAAATGCGGAAATTCATTAATTGATATTTCGGAAATTGCAGGCGATAAAGCATTTATTTGGTCGAAAGAATTTCCTGAAATAATGAAAAGCGGAGGCTTTGATATAATAATTGCCAATCCGCCTTACGTTGATAATCGCGGTTTTGACAAACCAACACTTCAATTTTTATATACAAATTATCCAAATTCGTTCGAAAAATCGGGTACAGATAAATTCAAAACAACTAAATTAAATTTAATTGCACCATTTATAGAACTTACAGGAAAAATATTAAAAAATGAAGGTATTTCCGGTTGGATTTTTCATAAAAACATCTTAAAAACAAATGCTTATACTTCAATACGAAAATATTTATTGACAAATTTCGATATTCTAAATATAACAGATTGGGGGGCAGGTCAATTTGCAGATGTGGTTGCAGAAACTGCGACTATTGCATTTAGAAAATCGAACACGATAAATGATATGATTTCTATTAATTTCTTTAAACAAAACGAGCAAATTGAGACAGATACTCAAAGTCAAAATTCATATTTAACTTCTTACAATAATATTTTTTCAATCTATAAAAACGGTTTTGATACCAATGTAATTGACATAGTTGAGAAATGCAAAACCACTTTAATTGATATAATTAATGTAAATAATGGAATTGTAACAGGAGATGACAAAAAATATATTAGCGATGTTAAATTAAACAATTTTTATAAACCGACATTAAGGGGAAAAGATATAAAAAAATATTCTATTCTAATTCCAAGACAATATGTACTTTATAATAAATCTGAATTACTTCGTGCAAGAGATGAAAATATTTTTTTAGCACCAGAGAAACTAATTATGCAAATGATTAATACAGATTTCGTATTAACATATGATAATCAGCAGTTTTATAATTTAGGAACAACTTATGCGATTACAAATAAATCTAAATATAATTTAAAAACTATTTTGGCAATATTGAATTCAAAATTAATTACTTACTATTATAAAAAGAAATTTACCAATAATTCAAGTTTAACAAATGCTATATCAACGCAAAATTTGTTTTTAATTCCATTTCCCGAAATTATAGCCGAAACTGAAATAATTAATTCAATTGATACTATTTACGAATTAAATAACGAAATTCTCAATTTAAAATCGAAATTATTTAATCGTATTGCATCAAATTTTGATAATGTAAAAATTAATTCAAAAATTTCCGAGTTCAATAAATTAACATTTAAACTATTTCAATCTGAATTAGTAAAACAAAATGTAAAATTATCACTTAACCAACAAGATGAATGGGAAGAATATTTTAAAAATAATATAAAACAAATTAATGATAAAATTCAAAAATATGACAATACTTTAAAAACAATAGATTTATTAGTGTATAACCTTTACGGTTTTACAGAAAAAGAAATAAATATTGTTGAAAACTATGAAAATGTAGCTTTAAAATAATTACAAGCTAATTATTTTATTTTTTATAGCATAAAGCACCAAACTTATGGTGTTTTTCGAATTAGTTTTCGCCAATAAGTTATTTCGGTGTCCTTCAATGGTTTTAGGGCTATTATTTAATTTTTCGGCAATTTCGTTCGTACTTAGCCCGTTGCAAATTTGTTGCAATACTTCAAGTTCGCGCTTGGTTAGTAATTGTTTTTCAGTTGAGTTTTTTACTCTATGCCGGCTAATATTTAATATAATATTGCGCAACAGTTCGTTCGAAAAATAATTTTCGCCTTGCGCAACGGTTTTAATAGCCAATTCGAGTTCATCGATTCCCGATTTTTTAAGTAAAAATCCGCGCACTCCTGCATGAACCATTTTAAAATAATATTCTTCGTCGCCAAACATGGTTAAGGCTATAATTTTAAGCTCGGGCATTGTATTCAGAATAGTTTGCGTAGCTTCAATACCGTCCATAATAGGCATGCCTATATCCATTAGCACAATGTCGGGTTTGGCAGTTTGCATAATCTCCAGAAACTCTTTTCCGTTTGAAGCTTCGGCAATTACTTCGGCAAATCCTATTCCGTTTAAAGTAAATTTAAGCCCTTCGCGCAAAATGTCGTGGTCGTCAACCAACACTAATTTATATTTGCTCTTCATAACATTATTTTAATTTGAAAATTATTAATAATTACACACAACTGCATTTGATCGTAAAATCGGCCAAAAAACCTTGGTTCGGAAACGATTCGAAACGTACCGAGCCGTTAATGTTTTTAATTCTGTTTTGTATGTTACTCAATCCCATTCCTCTGGCATTCTTTAACGCATTTGCAATATCGAACCCAATGCCATTATCGGAATAAGTAATTCGTAAAGTCCTATTTACCTTAACAGTTTTTATTGAAATTTTCGACGCCGAACTGTGTTTTATTGAATTATTTATCAGTTCTGTAATAATTCGATACAAAGTTATTTCATGCAGTTCGTCCATACGGGTCATTAAAATACATTTTTCATTTCGGTTCTTACAACTGTCATCGCTGCTTTTATCCAATTCGGTATCGAGCACAAAATTAACCTTACTAAATTTAGCATTATTTTCAATAAACGATTTAAGCGCCGAATTTAAGCCAAATTTACGAATTAAATGCGGACTCAAATTAGTTGAAACCTCAGTAAGCGTGGTCATTATATCGTTAAAAACACCTTGAGCTCTATTAGCAAATTCCTTAATTTTTTGTGGGTCTTCTACTCTTCCTATTCCTTGCATAAACATATTTAAGGTCGATAAAAGTGGTCCCAAGCCATCGTGTAACTCCTGCGAAATACGACTTCGCTCAGCCTCTTCGCCTTTTATAAGTGCCAGAACACTTTCAAGTTGCGCCTGTTGTAATTCAATCGTTCGCTCTTCAACCAATTCTTCCAAACGGTTTCTATGCGCTTCAAGCTCCTTTTCGGCTTGTTTACGCTCGGTTATATTTAATACCAATCCGGTAATTAAATGTGGTTTTTCGTCAGAATCTTTCTTCACAAAAGAACCAACGTCGTAAAACCATTCATATATTCCTGAAATAGTTCTTATTCTATATTCTACTTCATATTTATCAGCGCTACCTACCATATGTGCCATCATAGCATTCATGGCTGTGTCATAATCTTCCGGATGAAGTAAATTGGTAAAATCGGAGTAATGTTTAAACTGTTCCGGCTCGTAGCCCAACATTTCGGCTTTGCGTTTATAGAATGTAACATTGCCTGTTATAATATCCATTGTCCACCATGCCATGTTTGCTTTTTCCATAGCAAGTTCCAGCCTTAAATTATATTCCAGAATAATTTTTTCTGCTAGTTTGCGATCTGTTATATCTCTCAGAATATTCATTATAGCAGGTTGTTTTTCATAATTAATAACAACCGCTTTAACTTCTACATTAATTTCATGTCCGTCTTTATGTTTTATAAGGGTTTCGAATTGTGCAATTCCTTTTGTTTGCAGGTCTTCAATCCTTTTTTGTATGTTCTCTTCGGTGTAATTTACTTCAAAATCTATTGCTGCCATCGTTAGCAATTCTTCTTCAGAATAGCCCGAAAGTTTTATTACATTATCGTTCATTTCCAAAATATTGGATAGCGAACCGTTGGGATTTGCACGAAAAATAGTAATGCTATCGGTATTTGCATCAAAAAGTTCTTTGTATTTAATTTCGTTTTCTTCGGCTATTTCTTTTGAAAGTTGAAGTTTTGTGTTCACTTCGTCTAAATATTCTGTAAGTTTTAGTAATTCTTCATTTTGTGCATTTAATTGAAGATTTGCTTCTCTGCGTTCTGTAACATCTTCTTTAATGGCAATAAATTTTATTATATCACCCTTATCATTTTTTATTGGCGAAATGATTGTTGCTTCGTAATAAAGTTCGCCATTTTTATTTTTATTTAAAAACTCACCTTTCCAAGTTTCGCCCGATTGTATTGTATCCCAGATTTCTGTATAATATTCCGCGGATTTAACACCACCTTTTAAAATTCGTGCATTAGTTCCTTGTACTTCTTCTAATGTATAACCGGTAATTT
>JAIFNC010000041.1 GCA_020047935.1 Bacteroidota bacterium | reverse complement strand
ATTTTAGAAAAAGCATTGCGCAATATAGTAATTAAAAAGTGCATAGTAACTTGGTTGTGAATTTGCCTCAAATTTCGGCTTTTATTTTTAAATATACACTTATCAGACCGGAAAAATTATGAAAAGGTGGCATTATCGATTCAAAATAAAACAAAATTTAAGTTCAAACTAAAATGAAAACCAAAATTGCATTCGATTTAGTATTTTTGCCAAAAAAATATAATTGTGAAAATTCGATATTTTACTGAGTTGCAGTACAAAGGAACCAATTATGCGGGCTGGCAAATTCAGCCCAATGCAATTACGGTACAGGAAGTTATTGAAAAAGCATTTACCACCATTTTGCGCGAACCGATAGCTGTATTAGGCTGCGGACGTACGGATACCGGCGTACATGCCTTGTATTATGTATTGCATTTCGATTCGGAAAATGCTCAAAAATTTGCCGATACAAACCACAGCTATTTAACCTTGGTACAACGAATTAATAAGTTTTTACCTGCCGATATTTCCATAATTTCAATTAAAGAAACCCACTCGGAATTTAATGCTCGGTTCGATGCTGTTTCACGTACTTACGAATATAGGTTTTCGAAAGTTAAAAATCCGTTTTCGACCCAAACAAGTTACTTTTATCCGTATAGTTTAAAGGTTGAACTAATGCAACAAGCTGCCAATTTGTTATTTAACTATACCGATTTTACCAGTTTCAGCAAATTGCATACGCAAGTAAAAACCAATAATTGCAAAATTTTGCAAGCCCAATGGCACGAAACCGAAACCGACTTGGTTTTTACCGTAAGTGCCGACCGCTTTTTGCGCAATATGGTTCGCGCCATTGTGGGTACATTGTTGGAAGTAGGCAGAGAAAAACTTTCGCTTGAAGCCTTTATTGAAATAATTGAATCGAAAAACAGAAGCAAGGCAGGTATGTCGGCACCGGCGGAAGGCTTGTTTTTAACAAAGGTCGATTATTGATTTTCTTCCGGTTTATCTTTTTTATCCAAATCGACCACATAGCAAAAGTTTGGACGGTTTTTGTCTAATTCCCACAAATGAATTGAACCTCCTTGGCAGCTTTTAACATGCTTGCAAGCGTTGCAAACCGTCCGTTTTATCCAATCGCGCTTGCGAAAAGGCAAAAAGCGTTTATTCCAAATAAAGGCAAAATTTTCGGTTAAAACATTGCCTTGTACAAACGATTCGTGATTGTTCGAACAGCCGGTAATATCGCCATTTGCCAAAATAGAGGCAATATTTATACCCGAACGGCAAAAAAACGGCATATCCCTAACTTGCATATCTTCGGCAAAAGGCAGCCAACCTTCGCAGCTAAGGTTAATATTTAAGCCTATTTCGCCGTATTTGCTTTTATTGTGCTTTATCCATTCGAGCATTTGCCGGGTTTGTTCGTAACTAAGCAAAATTTCGTTATTATCGGCAGCGCGCCCCGACGGAAAGATTCGGAACAGCCGCCAACGTTTTATATTGAAATGCACCAGCATAGCCGCAATTTCGTCCAGTTCGTTTAAGTTACTCGGATAAACGCAGGTAACCACATCGAAAAGCGGAAATTTGGCAGCTGCAGTAAGTTTTAATGCGTTCGTTACGTTGTTAAATGCATTGGGATTATTCCGAAGTTTATTATGCGATTCATATTTTCCATCCAAACTTAAGGTTATGGAATGCAAGCGGTGCTGTTTTAGCATGGCAATTTTACTTTCTGAAAGCAGCCAGCCGTTGGTAACCATGCCGTATTTAAAGCCTAAACTGTTTAAATGTTGGCAAATAAGTTCCAAATTGGGGTGCAAAAGCGGTTCGCCGCCGGTTAAAATTATGCGAACCGAATTGCCGAACGAAAAATAAACATGATTAATAATTTCGAGCCAACTTTCGGTAGTAAGCATAGGAGTTCCGGAACTTGTTTTACAGTCAGAACCGCAATGCAAGCACGAGAAATTGCATTCGTTGGTTATTTCCAAAAACAAATACTCGAGCGAATGCTTCCTAATTTCGTACTTTTTGTACGAATCGAAAATCGACTTTTTTAGCAGGTTTAGCATTTTTGGGTTTTATTTGCGTTCCAAAGTAACCTGCAATTCGCGTTGTTCGTTTAGCTTTAGTTCTTTCGGTATAAATTCGCCGCCATTGGCTTCACCGTCGATATCGGCTATAAGCACATCGTAACTGCTTACCGAATCGTCGGAATTAAGGTTCAAATAAATATCGCCGTTCGAATCCGACTTGCTTTCAAATTGAGTTTCGCCATGCAGTTTAAGCGTAAGTGCTAAGCCTTCAATGGGTTTATTTTCGGGGTCGAAAACGGTAATACGTTTTTGCGATTGCATATCCATTGGCGTACCGTAACATGCCGCCAAAATTACCGAAAATGTTCCGCTAAGTACAAAGGCACTGTATTTTCGAATTATGTGTATCATACCTGTATTATTTTTGTAAAGGTACAAAAAAAGTGGGGTAAACTGTAAAATTTACCCCACTTTTTTTTGTTATTTAAAGCTTAGTCGCCAATAATATTATTTTTTGAAGGCATATAAATTTGCTCCAATAAATGGTTGTATTTTTTGTACAAGAAACGTCGTTTCAGTTTTAAGGTTGGCGACAATTCGCCCGATTCCGGAGTCCATTCGTCGGTTACAATTTTGAAACGCTTAATTTCTTCGGTTTGTCCCAATTGTTTGTTGAAACTATTAACTTCCTTTTGAAATTGGGTAAGAATTTGCGGATGGTCAATTAATTGCTGACGGTCGGAAAATTCGATGTGGTGCTTTTTTGCAAAATCTTGCAACAGCGTGAAATTTGGCGAAATTAATGCGCTGGCAAATTTCTGGTTTTCGCCCACAACCATTACTTGTTCAATAAGTTCCGATTCTTTAAACTTATTTTCGATAGCTTGCGGAGCCACATATTTGCCGCTCGACATTTTAAAAATTTCTTTTTTACGGTCGGTAATCTTCAAATATTTTCCGTCTTCAAAAATACCCACATCTCCCGTATGAAACCAGCCTTCTTCATCAATAACTTCGGCAGTAAGTTCGGGGTTTTTGTAATAACCCAACATTACGTTTTCGCCGCGTACCAAAATTTCGCCATCTTCAGCTATTTTAACTTCAACATTATCTATAACCGTACCAACGGTTCCAAATTTACGTTTGCCGGAATAGTAGTAATTAAATGCCACCAAGGGCGAAGTTTCGGTTAGTCCGTAGCCTTCTTGCACATTTATACCCGCAGCATGAAAAACGCGAGCCAAACGAGGTTGCAAAGCAGCTCCGCCCGAACCAATAAATTTCACGTTTCCGCCCAATGCATCGCGCCATTTGGTATACACTAATTTATCTAAAACGGTGCGCTTGGTTTCATACCACCAGCCGTTTTTACCTTCGAACTCGTATTTTAAGCCCACTTTAATTGAAGCGTTGAAAATAGCTTTTTTAAAACCTTTCAAGTTTTTGCCTTTAGCCAAAATTCCATCGAAAACGCGCTCCAATAAACGCGGTACCGTATCAAAACCATCGGGTTTTACCTCTTTCATGTCGTTTATTAATGTACCCATGCTTTCGGCATAATAAATACTAATGCCTTTGTATTGAAAAACATAAGTAAGCAAACGCTCATAAACATGGCACAAAGGCAAAAAGCTTAATACTTTCATGGTTTCGTCGATAGGCAAAGCAGGTGCTCCTGAAATTACGTTGCTTATAAAATTGCGGTGCGAAAGCATGACTCCTTTTGAAAGACCGGTAGTTCCCGAGGTGTAAATTATCGAACACAAGTCGGTAGGAAGAACATTCTTTTTCAAGCTAATCAGTTCTTCTTTATATTTTTCTTCGTTTTCTTTGCCCAAAGCAACTACTTCAGTCCAACTTTTTTCGCCTTCAACTTCATTAAACGTATAAATGGTTTCAATATTCGGAGTTTTTTCAATTACCGGTTTAATCTTTTTTACCAATGCTTTATCGCTCATAAAAATAATTCGGGCATCCGAATGTTCTAAAATATGCTCGTATTCTTCAACGCTAATAGTTGGGTATACAGGCACATGTACAGCACCAATTTGGCTTATACCCATATCAAGGAAATTCCATTCGGGGCGGTTGTTCGAAACCGAGGCAACTTTATCGCCTTTTTTTATACCTAATGCCAACAAACCGTAGCTAAGATAGTTAGCCGTTTTGTAATATTCTTCGGTACTAAATTTTTCCCAATTGCCATTTCGTTTAACCGACAAAACATCGTCTTTTTTGAAATTTGCATTCAATCGGTCTAAAATGTCGAACGTTCTCGTAATTTCCATGATTTTTGGTTTTTAACTGTAAATTCAAAATTCGGCGGTAATTCAATTTTTTATTTCGGATAATACCGGCCAACACAAGGCTTTTTCGCACTCTAAAAGTACGAAAATTTATTTATACGAAAAAATTTGAATATATTTTTGATTTATAAGTATTTAAGTTTGAAATACTTATTCATGCATAATGTTAAAAATATGATTTTAGTCATATTTTTTGTTTGAAATTTAAAAAAAACGCTGTATTTTTATTGAAAATTTTCAATCGAATTTTCGATACAATTGCAAAATGAAAATAGAAAACAGCGTTACCCAAATGCTCGGAATTGATTTTCCACTTATTATGGCTCCCATGTTTTTGGTTTCTAATACCGCC
Organism: Bacteroidota bacterium; assembly: GCA_020047935.1. GTDB lineage: Bacteria > Bacteroidota > Bacteroidia > Bacteroidales > JAIFNC01 > JAIFNC01. The sequence goes on along the minus strand of JAIFNC010000041.1, from coordinate 3,621 downwards.
ATGATAAAAGCAGCTATGGCTCAAGGTATTGCAGGCACATTTCCTTCGTTAAACTATCGTAAAGAAGGCGAGCTGGAAGCCGTGCTCGACGAATTAAATGCGTTTTGCAAGGAAAACCCCGGAAAAGGAACCTACGGCATAAATTTAATTGTTCAAAAAACAAATCCGTTGTTTCAAAAGCATTTGGATGTTTGTATAGCCAAAAAAGTTCCGTTTTTTATTACTTCGTTGGGCAGCCCAAAGGAAACCATTGAACGTGCGCATGCATACGGAGCTAAAGTTTTTTGCGATGTTACCAATTTAACCCACGCCAAAAAAGCTTACCAAGCCGGTTGCGACGGTTTTATCGCGGTTGGGCAAGGAGCAGGCGGACATGCAGGTAACAATCCGCTTTCGGTATTAATTCCGGCTTTGCTGCGCGATTTTCCGGACAAACCCGTAATTGGTGCAGGCGGTATGGCTCGCGGCGACGGTCTGCTATCAGTTATGGCTATTGGCGGCGAAGGTGTTTCGGTTGGCACGCTGTTTATTGCAAGCACCGAAGCGCAAGTTGGCGAAGCATACAAAGCCGAAGTATTGAAAGCCGGCATGGACGATATTGTGATGTCGGACCGAATTTCGGGTACACCAAGCACCATAATTAATACCCCATTTGCTAAAAAAATTGGCTATAATCAAAATTTTATAGAGCGATTTTTAAGCAGAAATAAAACTACACGAAAATACTTCAAAATGTTGGTTCAATTGCGCGGAATTAAGCGCATTGAAAAATCGTTGAAACCGGGTAATTACAATTCGTTATTTATTGCCGGCAAATCGGTGGAATTTATCAGCGAAGTTTTGCCGGTAGCAACTATTATCGAACGCTTTAAAAATGAAACGTTTGAGGCTTTTACCAACTTAACTTCAAAAATAAAAAACTAAGGAATTCATCTTTTTTCCAAAATTAAACTAAATTTGTTTCCACATACACTTAAAAAGTCAACCAATATGAAAGTTTTACTATGTATCAGTCACGTTCCGGATACGACATCAAAAATTAGGTTTGTGAACGATAATAAAGAGTTCGATAAAACAGATATTCAGTACATTATAGGGCCTTTCGACGAATTGGCACTTACCCGTTTGCTCGAAATTAAAGAGTCGGGTATCGATTTAACCATTACCGTTGTTACGGTTGGAAAAGAAGAAGTTGAACCAACCATTCGCAAAGCATTGGCTATTGGCGCCGACGATGCCGTTCGTGTTGATGCCGTGCCTACGGACGGTTTGTTCGTAGCCCGACAAATTGCCGAGGTTTTTAAAGCAGGCGGCTACGATTTTGTAGTTACCGGCAAAGAAGCTATTGACAGCAATGGAAACCAAGTGGGCGAAATGATTGCAGAATTTGCCGATATTGCTTCGGTTTCGAGTGCTGCCTATTTAAACCTTACTGCCGAAAAAGCTACTATTACACGCGAAATTGACGGCGGAAAAGAAGTGATTGAAGTTCAGTATCCGTTTGTAACTTCGGCACAAAAAGGGATGGCTAAAGAGCCGCGAATTCCGGGAATGCGCGGTATAATGCAGGCTCGTCAGAAAAAACTTGCCGTAGTTCCGGCAGTTGAGCAAGAACTATACACCGAGGTGGTTAAGCACGAACTTCCGAAACCTAAAGGCGCTTGCAAAATGGTTTCTGCCGACAATCCTGCCGAACTTATTCGTTTGTTGCACGAAGAAGCTCGTGCGCTTTAATTTTTTCAACCTAAAAAACACAGAAAAATGGCCATATTAGTATATACCGAAAACTGGGACGGTAAATTAAAAAAAGCAAGCTACGAATTGGTAAACTACGCCCATGCAATTGCACAAATGTATAACACCGAGGTTATTGCGCTTACCATTGGCAAAACAGAAGCCGGCGCTTTTGAAGCCTTGGCAAAATACGGAGCTTCGAAATTAGTGCAAGTTACCAACGAAAAACTGAACAACTTTGTAGCCCAAGCTTATACCGATGTTATAGCCCAAGCATGCGCAAAGTATAACGCTACGGTACTTATTTTCAATAATAATTTTACCGGTCGGTCGCTTGCTCCGCGCTTGTCGGTTAGGCTTAAAGCAGGTTTGGCAAGCGGTGCCAATGCGTTACCTTCGGGAACCGAGCCTTTTGTAGTTCGCAGAAAAATTTACACCGGCAAAGCTTTTGTCGATACCAAAATTACTTCCGATATTAAAATTCTGACTTTAAACCCCCGGCGCATTTTACTGCAGTTCCGGTTAAGGTCGAAAAAGTTACCGGCAAAATTTCATTGTCGGATGCCGAAATTGTAGTATCGGCAGGCAGAGGCTTAAAAGGTCCCGAAAACTGGAAAATGATTGAAGAATTGGCAACTTTGCTTGGAGCAGGCACTGCTTGTTCGCGCCCGGTGGCCGATTTAGATTGGCGACCGCATGATGAACACGTTGGACAAACCGGAAAAGTGGTTCGGCCTAATTTGTACATTGCCGTTGGTATTTCGGGTGCTATTTTTTTGAAGCTGCCGACTACGGCATTGTTGGCGATGCCTTTGAGGTGGTACCTAAACTGATTGAAGCGGTTAAGGCGTTTAAAGCGCATAGTTAATTGAGTAAGCAATTGATAAACAAGTTGATGCTGTCTAAAAAGTAAGCTCTGACAGAGTTTTAAACTCTGTCAGAGCTGATAATCAATAAATTAACAATACAATCGTTACTTATTGACTTTCTATACAGCTTCATTTTGTTTTAAAAATTTTGCATTAATATCGGCTGCTGCATTGTGTGCTTCCTCAAACCCTTCTCTAAAAAGTTTATAATGAAGCTCTGAAAGTTTAGGCCATTTATTACCATAAGGTCCGGGGATTGCACAGAAATTGGTGGTTGATTGCATGGTACAAATTTTCTTTTTTTTATCGATAACATTTGGTAAACCGTTACGCAATAATTCTGAACCTAAAATTTTTTCATCGAATGCCATATTATGAGCAACCAAAAATTCGGTTTCGCTAACAAGTGTGCTAAACTGTTGCAAAACAGGCAATAATACTACACCTTCAATAATAGCTTTTTCGGTAGTAATACCATGTACCTTTGCAGCATCTGAAGGAATTATAAAACCGTTTGGTTTAATAATAAAATCGCCGCTACCAATTTTATTCCCGTGCTTATCATAAAGTAAATAAGCAAGTTGAACTAATCTTGGCCAGTTATTTAGGTCAGTTACCGGAGCTTTCCAATTTTTTGGTAAGCCGGTGGTTTCAGTATCAAAAAATAAATACATAGTATTGACGTTTAAGTATATTATGGTGAATACAAAACTACATAAAAGTACGTTAAAAGTTCTTTTTTCAACTACCGATTAAAAATATTTCAACAAAAACTACTTGAATCTGAGATATTTTTTTGTTTCTTCGCAGGCTTGTTAAAACATGAAGTATTGTTTTTTTTGTTTAATTTAGACAATTAAAAGCATTTTAATTGTTGTATTTTTGTTCGTGGTGTAAAATAATTTCAAAAATACCGCTATGGAACCGCATTCGCTAAAAGCTTTTATTTCGTATTCGCACGAAGATAAGGTATATTTTAAACTTTTGGTTAAAGGGTTAAAATCGCATTCTGCCGGTT
>JAIFNC010000132.1 GCA_020047935.1 Bacteroidota bacterium | reverse complement strand
TCAGCTTTCAGAAAATACATAAAGTAATAATTCAGATAAATATACCCAACAATGCCAACAAATTTTTTCACAAACACCGAAGATAACAGCCTTATAAAGAAGTTCGAAGGTACTTTAGTAAACAATCCCGGACTAAGGTTTTTTGATGCTTTGGTTGGTTATTTCAGGGCTTCGGGCTATTTTAAAGTACGACCGTTTTTGGAACAAATTCCGAAAATCAGAATTTTAGTTGGTATAAATGTCGATTTGCTTACAAAACAGTACCACGAAAAAGGATTGTTGTATCTGGAAAGTTCGGAAGAAACTAAAGAAACATTTCTAAGCGAAATAATCGAAAATATACAGAAAGCCGATTACAATAAAGCAACTGAAGATGGGGTAATTCAGTTTTTGCAGGATATTGTTACCGAAAAAATAGAAATGCGTGCGCACCCTACAAAGAAAATACATGCTAAAGTTTATATATTTAAGTCGGCGGTTTTCAACGAATATGCGCCTTGCGAAGTAATAACCGGTTCTTCGAATTTAACCGATGCCGGATTAGGAACCAATCCGAATTCGAATTACGAATTTAATGTTTCGTTGAAAAATTATGACGATGTTAAATTTGCATCCGATGAATTCGAAAAACTCTGGGACGAGTCGGTACCTATTTTGCATGCCGAAGCCCAAAAAATAAAGGATAAAACCTATTTAAAAGACGATTTCACACCTTTCGAATTATATATCAAAATGCTGATTGAGTATTTTGGAAAGCGGGTGGAATACGACCCGTATAACATCGATTTGCTGTTGCCGGACAAGTTCATTCGCTTAAAATACCAATCGGATGCCGCCAACCAAGGTTATGCAATGCTAATGAAACACAACGGAATTATACTTGCCGATGTGGTTGGCTTGGGCAAAACCATTATAGCTTGCATGATAGCTAAAAAATTCATTTACGAAAACGGTACGCATACCCGTGCGTTGGTTGTAGTTCCGCCTGCTTTGGTTGCCGGTTGGAAAACAACGGCTGAAGATTTTCAGATTAAAACACATTTCGAATTTGTAACCACCGGAAGTTTAAATAAAGTGCTGAATGAAGAAAACCACTTGTTTTCGAATGCCGATAAATTTGATTTGGTTATAATTGACGAGGCGCATAAGTTCCGCAACGATTATACCGAAATGTATGTTGCACTGCAAGAAATTTGCAAGCGACAACGTTCAAAACCATCGGAAACCGGCGATACGCGAAAAAAAGTAATGTTGCTTTCTGCCACACCGCTCAACAATCGTCCGCAAGATATTGAAAACCAACTATACTTATTCCAAGACCGCAGAAACAGTACCTTAGAGAACATAAAGAATTTGCAGGAATATTTTAAACCGGTAAACGAACAATATAAACGCTTGGCAGAGGAAGAAACCTTAAATATACCGGCTTTAAAACAGCTTTTTCAGCAGTTAAGAAACGATGTAATTGAACCTTTGGTTATTCGCCGTACCCGCACCGATATTGAAAACAACGACGATTATATGGAAGACTTGAATTCTCAGAAAATTGTCTTCCCTAAAGTTGATGACCCGATGCCTGTATATTATCAATTAAAAGGCAATTTGAGCAGTTTGTTTTTCGAAACGGTTTCGCTAATTACCGGTTTAGACGAAAACGGAAATGCTACCGAAGGATTGGGTTATTACCGATACCGAGCTATTGAATATTTGGTAAACGACGAAGATAGAGTTATTTACGGCAACGTTGGACAAATTTCGAACCGACTTGCGGCAATTATGCGCACACTGTTGGTTAAAAGGCTCGAAAGCAGTTTTCATGCCTTTAAACAATCGCTTATTCGCTTGCAAACAGCTTTGCAAAATATGCTTACCATGTTCGATACAAATCGGGTTTTTATTGCACCCGACCTCGATATAAATAAGTTATTGGCAGAAGGTTACAGTTTCGACGAAATTGAAGAGCGAATAAACCAAAAAGGCGGCAATAATCGTAATTATACCAAAGATGATTTCTTACCCGATTTTTATAAAAACCTGTTAAACGATAAAGCGCAAATTGACATTTTGGTTGAGCGCTGGCAGGCTGTAAAAACAGACCCTAAAATAACTGAATTTTTAGCTCAGTTGAAAGAAGTTTTTTTCAACCCTGAAAAAAACAAAAGCGGCAAATTGGTTATTTTTACCGAAGCCAAAGAAACAGCCGAAGAATTGGCAGACCGTATAATTAAAACCGGCAGACGCAAACCGTTGCTCATAAGTGCTGCCAACCGTAAGGAAATGGAAACGGTTATTAAAGTAAATTTCGATGCCAACTACGAGGAAGAGAAATGGAAAGACGATTATAACATACTTATAACTACCGAAGTTTTGGCTGAAGGTGTAAACCTGCACCGCAGCAATATGATTGTAAATTACGATGTGCCGTGGAATTCGACAAGGCTTATGCAGCGTATAGGCAGGGTAAACCGAATAGGTTCGCGTGCCGAACGTATTTATGTTTTTAATTTTTACCCCTCGGCGCAGGGCGATGCTCAAATTCAGCTGGTAGATACGGCAATTCGCAAACTGCAAGCATTTCATACCGCTTTTGGCGAAGACAATAAAATATTTTCGTTATTGGAAGAAAAAGGCGAAGGTGGTTTGTACGGCAGTAAAATTAGGCACGAAGAGAGTGAAATTCTGAAATATTTGAATGAATTGCGTACTTTCAAAAGAAAATTTCCGCAACGGTTCAACGAAATTTCGAAAATTCCGCATAAAGCTCGTTGCGGCAGAAACAGCAACGATAAGTTGTTCGGTATGTATAATTCGGAAGGCAACATAGCCGAATATCCGCTAAAAATGGGTTCGATAGCTTATTTGAAAAGTAAAAATCATCCGGGTACATTTTGCTTTGTAACCCCAACTTTGAACACCATTGAATTAAACTTTCTGCAAGCAGTACAGGTTTATAAAGCCGATGAGTTTGAGAAAGCAATTGAATTACATAGTGGGCATTACGAACAAGCAAGTGCGGCATTGGAGTTTTTCAAATCGGAAAAAAATCAGCAAAATGTACAAAGTACAACCGCCAAAAATTTAAGCCCGGCAGAAAAAACCGCTGTTAAAAACATTAACTCAATAGTTAAACTGGCGCATACCGAGCAAAAAAGGAATGCATTAAAACGTTGCATTGAATTAATTAAAATAGGAACATTTTCATCGAAGGGTTTACCTAAATCAATTAACGATTATTTTACAGCTAACAATAAGGGGTATAAAGACATACAAAGTTTTATCGATAAACTTTTCGTTCAAGTTCTCGATAGCTACGATTTTTCTTTTATTTCTGATAAAAATAGTATTATTTTACCGGAAAATAGTTCAGGCATTGTTGAGCCTCAAATTGTTTTAACACAAAGCTTTATTTAACCATGATAAACAGAAATACAATTTCCAAACTGCTTAATAAGCCTTACGACCGGGTATTGTTTGCAGTAGATATTTTAAAACCGGTATTTCAGAATTTCCAAATGCTTGCGCAAGCTGTTGAAGCAAATATTGAGCTTACGCAAACCGAACAAAAGGCTATAAGTAAAGTATTTATCTATGGTACAATAACTTTGTCCGACGATACCGAAATTACTTGTTACGAAATTATTTTGCAACCTTCGGTGCATATCGAACAAAGCAAAGTTAGCATTCAGCAGTATGTTCGCAAACTGCTAATTTCGGGTCAGGCAGCATTAATTAATTTTGTTTCGCCTGTAAATAAAGAAATTTGGCGTTTTACGCTGGTTGCAAAAGACAGTGTTTTAACCGAAAACGGCGTAAAAGAAACCGCTACCCATGCCAAGCGATATACCTATTTGGTTGAAACCGGTGCAAACAAACAAAATCGCACCTTGGCAGAACGTTTGGAAAAATTGTCTTCCGAAATGTTTCAGAATTTCGATGCTTTAGTAAACACTTTTTCGGTTGAAACGCTTAGCAAAGCTTTTTTTGACGAATACAAAGCCCACTACAATAAATTTATTCAATACCTGAATACGTCGAACTTTTTTACTTCGGTTTTTAAAACCAACGATAAAACCGTTCGCGATTTTACAAAAAAACTGTTGGGGCGCTTGGTTTTCTTGTATTTTGTGCAGCGAAAAGGCTGGCTGGGCGCAAGCAATAACCAATATAAAGACGGAAAACACGATTTTCTGATGTATTTGTTTTTACAATCGGGCAGCAACGACTCGTTTTACCCGGTTTGGCTTAAAACCTTGTTTTTCGACACCTTAAACAATTCGGCAAAAAACGGCGATTTCCGAATGCCCGACGGCACAATGGTTAAAATTCCGTTTTTAAACGGCGGATTGTTCGATAAAGACGATATTGATACCATCGATTTTTCAATTCCTTCCGAATTGTTTCATAACGATACGCAAAGCGAAATTCCGGTAAAACGCGGTTTTTTCGATTTCCTGAATGCCTTTAACTTCACCATTTACGAAGACAGCCCCGACGACCATACCGTAGCGGTTGACCCCGAAATGTTAGGACATATTTTCGAAAACCTGTTGGAAGACAACAAAGATAAAGGTGCATTTTATACACCAAAGCAAATTGTGCATTATATGTGTCAGGAAAGCTTAATTGAATACCTGAATACAAAACTGAATGTTTTTGAAGTGCCGTTGGGTTATACCGGAACCGGGCTTAAAACCGAAAAAGTTAAAACCAAGCCCGGACAGCTAATGCTAACCGAAACCGAAAACCGAAACAATATACAACTCGACGAATTAGCCGATTTTGTACAAAACAAAAATGCCAACCCGTTTATTTTTGAACATGCAAAACAAATAGACCGATTGCTCGATGAGGTTAAAATTTGCGACCCGGCAATTGGTTCCGGTGCTTTTCCGGTGGGTTTGTTGCACGAAATTTTTCAGCTAAAAGTAGTTTTAAAAGAATTTGTATTCGAGCAATCGGCTTCGTTGTTTAGCGAAAGCCACTACGAACCGGTAAATTATTATGCACGCCTGAAAGAAAACATTATTCAGAACTCAATTTATGGCGTTGACATTGAAAAAGGTGCAGTGGACATTGCACGCCTTCGGTTTTGGCTTTCGTTGGTTGTTGATGAAGATGTGCCCAAACCACTTCCTAATTTGGATTATAAGATTGTGGAAGGCAACAGTTTGATTAGTAAATTTGAAGACGAAGTTTTAACAATCGATTGGAGTTCCGACACGGCAAAAGTGGGTGTATTTGCACAAGAGTTTGCCGTTGAGCGGATTCGATTACTCGGCGAAATTTCTAAAAAACAAAAAGAATATTTCCATTCCGAACGTACCGATAAAAAAGCATTGGCACTCGAAATTCGTAATTTGAAAATTGATTTGCTTATAAATCAAATTAATTTAATGGTAAAAAGCCGAGGCGATGTACTAAAACCAAACGAGGAAAATTTTCGAAATAAAAGGAAAGCCGATTTACAAGCAGCTATTAAGCTTTGGGAAGACAACCAAAAATTATTGATAGTGAATGTAAAGCTTTCAATGTTAAAAAACAATCCAAATACAAAATTACAGTTTTTCGATTGGAAATTAGATTTTCCCGAAATTATGAATGCTGAAATTAATAAACAGGTTGGTTTTGATATTGTGATTGGTAATCCGCCGTATTTTAATATTCAAACTTTGGGAGCAAATTCGACCTATGCTCAATCTGTGCAAAAAAAATACTCAGATATTTGGATGGACAAAAGTGATATTTTGTTTTACTTTATTAGACTTAGTGCAGACTTATTAAGTAATAATTCAAATATATTCTTCATTATATCAAACGCATTTTTATTTTCTGACAAAGCACAAAAACTTAGAAATTTTATTTTGTCACATACCCCAATTCAACGAATAATTAACTTTGAGAAATATTTAGTTTTTGAAAGCGCCATGATTACAACAGCAATAGTACAATTTCAAAAAACAAATAAACTTTGCGATACAAAGGCTTTTGTAGTAAAAAATAATACCACCAACGATTTATTTACACAAATAAAAAAAGATAGTAATTACTTTAATGTCAGTTTTAAACCTAATAATGTTTTTGCTTTAGTGAAAAATAATATAGAACTACTTAACACTAAAATTGATAACAAAACAAACCCTCTTGGTGAATTAGTTTTAGTTGGCAAAGGCATGGAAACAGCTGCTAACGATGTATTTAGTAATACTGAAATTTCTCAGAATGGCTTTCCAAAATCAATCCTTAGAAAAAGACTCAATGGTAAAGCTATAAATAAATACGAGATAATTGAAAAATACACTGAGGGTATATTGTATTTTGAAGAATTTAATTCCTTTGATAAACTTCCAATTGAAATTCAAAAATATCTTTTAAGAAATAAAGATATATTGGAGAATAGAGCAACAGTTAAAAATGAAGGTAGAGCATGGTGGCGGTATAGTCGTCCAATGCATAAAGATTATTATAACTTAGACAAATTATGGACATCTTATAGAAGTTCATACAACTGTTTTGCATTTGATAATACGAAGCAATATATAGGTCTTACAAACACAACTGTCATATTTGATACAAACCCTAAAAGTTTTTCAATTAAATTTATCTTAGCATTATTAAATTCTAGATTATTGAATTTCCGCTATCAATCTATAGCAAAACAAACTGGTGGTGGTATTTTTGAGTATTTTGAAAATGGGTTAAGTAAAATACCGATAAGGAAAGTTTCCATCGAAGCCCAAGCCCCCTTTATAAAAATAGTAGATGAAATCTTAACGAAAAAGAAAAACGGCGAAAATACCGAAGCCTTAGAACTGCAAATAGATGAAATGGTTTACAAGCTTTACGAACTTACTGAGGAGGAAATTGGGGTTGTTGAAGGGAAAAAATAAAAAACGGGAAAAATTATTTTGGCAATTCAAGCCTAAAAAGGCACGCAAGTTATTAATTTTTTAAAAATGAATTATGCAAGAAAATATTACAATTAGTGAAGAATTTTGTTTTGGAAGCAAAGCAAGCAACACTATAAAAAACCTGAATGAAGCATTAAAAAAGCACAAAGAAAAATTGGACAAAGCTGAAAAATTAGCACCTGAATTTGTTATTGTATTAGAT
>JAIFNC010000215.1 GCA_020047935.1 Bacteroidota bacterium | reverse complement strand
CATTATTATGCGTAGTTGCACCGGCACCAATTAACAAGGTTTTTTCATTCGGTTCGAAACGGTGAATACCGAACATAGGAATAAATTTATAGGCAGAACCTGAGGTTGCGAACGGAATACCTGCAATAACATAGTTACCGTTTTTATCTGTAACCCCTTTAACCCCTAATTGATTTGTCAAAGGTGTGTAAACTGTCCAAATTCCGTTATGAATTTTGGCATGTTTTTCATTAAACATAAAATTATAACCCGATCGGTCGAAGCAAGAAGTACCGGCATTTTCATCGGTTCGGTAGTAGGCTGCCAAACCGGCTTCGTTACCCAAAATAAACACATCGGTTTTTGCCAGTAAATCTTCTTTGGTAAAATTGTTTTTCCAAATACGAATTTCGGCGACACTTCCTTTAAAATACTCCGAATTGTAGCTGCTGCCTATAAACATACTGTCGTTATTGGCAGGAGTAGATGAAATTAATTTTTGGCTTTTTACCACCTTTTCTTTGGCATTATAGAATACCATTAACATTAGCGAATCGGCACTGCGCATTGCCGTTACATTAAAGAATGTATCTACTTTTTGCTCAAAATTAACGGCTAATGTATCGTTTCCGGCTTTAAATTTCACTTCACCGTTCGAGTACATAACTTTATACTGGTCGCCCTTTTGCATAAGGGTTGCAGCGTTATTGCTCTCCGGTTTAAACCAGCCTTGGAATGCAAAATTGTATTCGAAAGCAAAATTTGCATCATTTTCTTTAACCGGAATTTCGATAAAAGCATTTTCGCCATTTAGCCAAATACTTTTGCCTGCAAAAGAATCTTCCGTTTCGGCAATTACGCTTACTCCTTGTACAATATTACCGCCGGCATAAGTAACTTTGCCGGAAACGATACCGGTAGGAATTCTGAAACCTACACTATTAACATAATTAATATATTTACTTTCGCTACCCGGTACATTTATTTTATAGCGTACCCATAAGGTATATTCGTACATAATGTTAGAAGCAGCATATTCATCGCGCCATGTTCGTTGGTCGCGAGCAACTGTTGCAACCCTTACCGAATCGGCTCTGCTTCCCAATTCTTTTCTGTAAATCAAGAAATCTTTAACCTCATCGTCGTAATGAAGCAAAGTCCACTTTAATTCAACATAATCGTTAAAATAAGCTTTCGAAGCAAATAAATCGCCTTCAAAAACTTGAGGTACCACGCCCTTAATAGTAACTTGGGTTGTTGTAGTTAAACCTCCCGAATTTGTTAGCGTTACGGTATAAACTTCGGTACCTGCTGTTTTAACAATTCCGGAAATTTCGCCGGTTTGCGGATTCAACGATAAACCTGCAGGTAATGCCGGTGAAATTGAATACGTAATGCCCGGTGTTTCGTTTTTTGATACCAAATTGATTTGTGTTTCAAATACGTTGGCAGTAATAGAACCCGGACTATAAACATCGCCATCGGGTGCGCCTTCATTCGATACAAACCGAACTTGTTTTCCGTAATGCGTATAACCGCCAACGGTCATAAATGCGCGAGCGTAATAGGTTGTTTCCGATTCCAAATCGGGCAAAACAAGCTCAAATTCGCCGGGAATAACATCACCGCCCATAAGTACCATCTTGTCTTTAATTGTAGGCATACCGGTCTGCGCATAGCAAACCCCGTAAGCAGTTGCATCGCCAAAGCCTACATTTAGGATATTCCCTTTTATGGTAGCAGTAGTATTATTTTTACTTACCAATTCGGTATCGTCTAAAACGCCTACATCTAAGGTAGATAATTGCAAGTTAGAAGCACAACCTCCGCTAAGTAACATATTGGTAAAAGTACCGTGTTTTCCGTTTACTTTTTCGTACAGTTTAGTAATGCCGGTATTATCGGAACAACTAAGCCCCTGGTTCATGGTGTAGTACGCCAACAAACCATTAGGTTTACCAAACATTTCGCGGTTCATATTTTTTTGAATCTCGGTTTGAGAAAGCGAACGATCCCACAAACGAATTTCATCCAATTGTCCTTGAAAAATAGAGTTTGCACTGCCTATATAGTCAGAAGCCATATAAACAAAAGCTTGCGGACTTTTTAAGCCTGTACGTTCTAATTTACCGTTAATATAAATATACGGAGTTTTATCCTTTACAACCACTGCAATGTGAGTCCATTCGGTAATAGTACCTTTATAAACAGCCAAAGGAGTTCTGTTACCGGGAGGATTAATAGCCACAACAGTAACACCATTAGTACCAACAGAAACGCCGATAGAATTATTTTGCAACGAAGATAATACGTTTCGGAATTCCGATGGATTTAAGACAGCCGATGCACTTTCTGCATGATCGCCATGCGTATTGGTAGGTTTAGCCCAAAATTCCATAGAGAAATTGTTCGGGAAATTATACTGCGACGAAATAACCACATGGTCATCGGTACCGTCGAAATTAAGCGCATTACCTGCACCTCTCCAAGCAGTACTAAACATAAATTCGGGGCCGTAAACCGTGCCTTTAGCATTGGTGGCAAATGCTCGTACATAATACCATGTTGCTGCATCTAAACCGCTTAGGTTTGCAGAAAATTCAGAACCGCTCAAGTTTGTTGCAACTGCTTTGCCTTCGAATATAGTTGCGCAACCGGTTTTATTATATACTATACCGTACTCGGTAGCAGCACCGAAAAGTATAGAACCGCTAACCGTTGCACTTTCTTGGGTAATATTTGTTTCAGTACCTGTATTAACAGCCAAATCCGATTGGTGAATAATTAGTGCTTCGGAAGTAATCCAACCCGAACTTGCGGAATAATTAAAATTAGTTAAGGCTAAATTTAATCCGTTACCTGTCTTATCACCAAGTGTTAAACCGGTGCCTTCATTAAAATCGAACTTTGCCAGCAATCCGGGCTCAAAACCTTTTAGTGCTTTTTGGTAATTTGTTTGAATTTGACATTCAGAAAGGGCATTATTCCATACTCTGAGTTCATCAATAGAACCGGAAAAATTTTCAGACGGTGCCGGAGGATATGTGCCCACAAAAGATGCACCTGCTCCTTTAAAATCACCGGTAGCAGTGCGCGTTCCTACCAAAACACCATCTTTATAAATACTTTGTAGGTTGGTAGTTACATCGTAGGTTGCAGCCCAATGGTGCCAATTCAAATCCGTAACACCTGTGCTGGTTATATCGTCGCTATAGAAACTCATCATAAGGCTATTCGTGCTGCCACTAAAACCAATGAGCAAATAACTGTCTGTAGCTTGAGTTCCTTGCGTATATACCCAATGTGTCCTACCCAATACGTTTGGTTTTGCCCAAAACTCAACAGTAAACGATTTGTTTGCAGGTACAATACTACTTGTAGTTGTTGCATAATCATTTATACCATCTAAAATAAGTGCATTGCCCGGTACAAGACCAACCGACAACGATTTTTCAGGTCCATAAACTATACCATTGTCGTTAATAGCATAGCCGCGTACGTAATACAATACACCGGGTTTTAAACCTGCAATTTCCATATTGTATTCCGAAGCACCAAATTCTCCGGTTTCCTTAATAACACTCTTTGTTAAATCGGGGTTTGCAGCTGTGCCGTAAACAAAACCGCGCTCGGTAACTAAGGGCGACCAACCGGTATTTGATATATTGGCATTAGCGCTCATGCTATTTGGGCTTAATTCGGTAAGCGTTAAAGAAATTATTCGAGCTTGTGCAGCTGCAGAAGCAACAAAGTTCGAAGTACAATTACCCAAACTGCGCGCCATATTGAAACTTGCCATGTTGGTTCCGGTTAAGCCCGATTTATCAACTATATCTGTACCTATGTTCAAGCCACAAGGCGTACCTTCGTTGAAATCGTAAGAAGCCATAATTTCCCATTCGGTTCCAAAAACAGCTTTTTTGTACCAATCGGCAACCTCTTCGGCTGAAAGTGCAATACTGAATACACGAACTTCGTCTATTTGACCGTTCCAATATTCAGCACCGCCGCCGTATTGTCGTCCGACACGCAATGGAACATCGGTTGGAGAAATAGGGCTACCTAAAGACGAAACCAAAACACCATCGATATACAAATGAGTATCGGTACCTGTCATTGATACGGTATAATTATGCCAAGCACCGTCGGAAGGGAAAGTACCGGCTGCTTGCCAAGTATCGCCAAGACGTAAAGTAGTTCCGGCGAATCCTAAATAGAAAGTGTTGCCTTGCGACAAAATTTCTTTATATCCGACAGGACTAATAGCACTTTTTGCCCAAACCGAAACGGAATACTCGCCGGAGAATGGTATAACAGACGCAGACGATTCTAAATAATCATCGACCCCGTCGAATGCCAAGGCATTACCTGAACCTGGATACAACGGAATAACGTTACCATAGCTTATTCCTTGATCATTAATTGCGAATGCCCTTACATAGTAAGTAACTCCGGGTTCTAAATCGGTTATTTCAGCGTTGAACGAACCGGAATTTATGTCGGTTGCATTAACTTTCAGGCTGTTTTCAATGGTTATACAACTCTCTTTTCCGTAAATAAAACCATATTCTATTTCGGTACCCATTACAACCTGACCCAAAACCCAAGCTGAACCAAGAAAAATTGAATTTGTCAGACCGGTTTCAACTAACATGGTTGAATTTTCGGAAATTTTAGCCCCCGAATTTACCCAACCCGAGCTATACCCGTCGAAATTAAAATCGGCCAAAGTTCCATTAACTCCTGATGAGCCTAAATTGTTTAAAACAGAACCACCGGTGTTATCAAAATTGTAGTATCCGATTAACCCATCTTCAGAACCGGTAAGCGTTCTCTTATAATCGGTGGCTATTTGACAATCGGTACGAGCATAGTCCCATATACGAAATTCATCTAAACTTCCTTTAAATTTTCCGTAAGCCCCACCGCCTAAATTTTCTAAATCCGGATAAATATTGGTTTTAGTACTTTTCAACCCAATATGTTTTAACTCGCCATTAATATAAATATGCGGAGTTTTATCTTTATACACTATAGCTACATGTGTCCAACCTCCTAAATCGGCACTGTAAACTGCAAGTGGTGGCATATAATTATTGGTATGCTCATACACACTAACACCGTTTGTACCCATCGAAATGAGTGCCGTTGCATTAGCGTCCACACCTCTATTCGGACCCCATAATATGTAATTCTTTCCCGGAACAGTACCATCGGTTCCGGTTGTTTTCTGTTCATCGTTAATTTGGGTTATCGAAGGATTGGCCCAAAATTCATAGGTGAAATTATTAGAAACGCTGGTCGTAGAATTAGAGAATGTTATAATATCGTTATTACCATCGAAAGCGATGGCTTTGCCGCTACCTAACATGGCAGTAACAAACATTTTTTGATTGCCGTACACGGTATTTCCATTTTGTACCGTGTAAGCTCTGGCATAAAAAGTTTTGCCTTGTTCTAAATTATCAATTGATACGGAAAAAATACCGCCGCCTAAATTTGTACCGCTTATTACTGTACCGTTATCAACTGTTAAACAAGAAGCATCGCCGTACACTACCCCGTATTCAGAAATATCAGAAGCGTTTGCATATACAGTTACCGTAGTAGGTCCTGCCGTTTCAGTTTCGACACTGCTGATAAAAGGCATTGCACCGGTAATACCGTTGCTTGATGCTACCCATGTAGGTGCTCCGGATAAAGTACCGCTATAGTTGCCTGTTAAATCGGGCAATACGGTTCCACCGGTTTGATTGAAATCGTAATACGCCACTAAGTCCGGTTCATAAAGGTATGGTTTATTCTTCGCCAAATGCTCAATGTCGCAACTATTTAATCCTCTATTCCAAAGACTCAACTCGTCAATTTTCCCTACAAAAGGTTCAGAATTGTCGTTATTAATAGCTATATATGAATTAATTGATGTAACGGTTGTTATAGCCCCGGTTGCAGCCTGCGAACCGTCGAGCACACCATTTACATACACTTTTATAGTATTGTTATCGTAGGTACCAGCCACATGATAATATACATTATCATTTAATGCGGTATTGCCATAAGCTGTTACATACTTACCATTAATATGCAAGGTTAATAACACTTTACGGTCTGCAATTCTAAAAATATACTCACCGGCACCGCTATTACCTGCGTATTTGGCTATAATTGTACCATAGCCCGAAGGTTTGGCATTAGCAATCCATGCAGAAACAGTGAGTTGTTTTTTACCTCCGAAACCCAAAGGACCAACACCTATATAATGGGGAGTTGGCGGATAGTAAGTGTAAACGTCATGCCACTTAAACCACGACCAATAACGATCGGTTACAACATATTTTCCTTCACTATACGGAATATTAAGGGCATTTTCGACTGTGGTTTGTGCCCAAGTACTGCTCCAGCCTACCGTAAGCAAAAAAAGGAGCAAACTAAAAAATATTGTTTTGAAATTTTTCATAAGAATAAGAATTTCTCAAAAAATTAAACTCGTTTATATCGGGGATACTAAATTAATTAGACTTAATAAATTAGGCTTATTGGGCGAGAATAATATACAGCATTAATCCTTAACCTGCAGTTTTTACTCGCAATAAAATTCAATAAAAAATTTCAACTTGAATATGCCACCGATAATTAAACGTCGGTAGCATATTTTCAATAAACCTCTTAAACTTTTAAAAGTTCTAATTAGAAAGAACGAATCGCTCTAATATTTGCTTCAACTGTAACCGGCTTATTCACAATAGTACCGTTAACTCCGCGACCTTCAAGCTGAATGTTCATTAGGGTACCGGTTTCGCCTCCTCTTGCAGCTTTTTTATCGGAAGTCCAATAAATGGTGTTAGTAAACCCACCAATTATATCCAATTTCTTACTCATCAGACCTAACTCCCTTGTGCTTGGCAATTTCCAATCGGTAAATGCCTTACCGGCTTCGCTATGGTTTATTGAATCTTTAATTAATGCGGCAGCATTTAGCTGGCTGCTTTTGCCTTGGTCTTTCGTTTCTTGTGCTTGCGATGCAAATGCCAAAGCTATAAATGCGATGGCTGTTAAAAATAGATTTTTCATTTTGAATAAAATTAAGTAGTTAATAGAATTTATTCTGTTGTTTTTAAACTTGCGTTAATAAAACTAAGAGTGCGATAAAAAGTGCAGCCAAAAATATTTTCTTCATAGAATTTGAATTTAGAACAATAATAGTTGCACAAATGCTAAATAAAAGATTTAGAACTTTTATGAGTTACTTTTTAGAACGAGCGAACAACTCGAATCTGCGCTTCCATCATCGACGGTTTGTTGATGGTAGTCCCGTTGCCCGGACCGCGAGTAGATTTAAAAAGCACCAGCGTACCTAATTTACCGCGACTGCTATCCATTGATACACTGCTCCAATAATAACCATCGGTAAAACCGCCAACAACTGCCATTTGTT
>JAIFNC010000263.1 GCA_020047935.1 Bacteroidota bacterium | reverse complement strand
GTAGCAGGAATACTTACCATACCCGTAAGTGGCGTATTGTTAGCAATATGCAACGGATTATCAAATACACCGGCATTAAGCAAGCGCGCATCAACCTTTAGCTTGTGATTCATTGTTTCGCCTTTAGCCAAGGTTTGCGAAATAACCGGAGTAATTAAAATTGCAGTACCGTTTGTCAAATAATCGGTACGGTTGCAAATTTCTAAATACTTTCCATCTTTAGCATAACCTACAATACCATTACGCGAGGTAAAATCATTACCCATAGTGTATTGGAATTTTATATTTCCGTTTTTATATAGTATCATCTGAAAATCGATAGGATCGCCCATTCCGAACAGGTTACCCATTTTTTTCCATGAAAAAACCATATAATCATCGAAAGCTTGGTAGAACAATGCCGGTTCGGTATCATCGCCCGACATAGGCCAGAAACCACCTGCCAACCAAAGCGGTGCAATTAGGTTTTTAATTTCGCCATTTTGAATATAATCGGGCGGAAATGCCTCTAGTTCATCTACTGCATCGAACCAAACAACTCCGGTTTCTGCTGCACGAATGGTTGTATACTCGGTTCCGAAGAAATTAAACGCCCAAGGCAATTCAATTTTCATAATTTTGCCAAACCAAATCGAATTTTCTTTCCAACCGTATTTTTTACCGGTTTTGGTAATATCAATCCAGTTGTATCCGGGAGCATTAGTAGCTTTTTTATTGGTACGCCAAGTATAATCAAAATTTGTACCTGCCGGCATTTGGCTTGGGTACAACCACTCCGAATATTCCACGGCATATGTCAAATCGGTTTCACCGGTATTCTTCACCGAAAATTCGGCAGAAGACATAGCAGTTTCCGAAGAAACAATGGTTTGAGTAGGGTCGGTAATTATGTTAACCTCAATTTTTGGTGCCAACTCAACTTTACCGTTAATAGTAACCGTGTGAGTATTATTTACCGTTTCATCGGTAGTAATGGTTAGTATATCGGCTAAATTGGCATTTACTGCAATAGTATTCATTACTATTTCGGCGTACACTTTTTGTCCGGCCTTTAAAACCAAAGGTAAGGTTAAATTAGCGCTGTAAAAATTATTTGCCGATTTAATTTCGGTAATGGTAGCGGCTTTTGTGCCGATATTCGAAATTATTAGTGTTTCTTTTTTAACTGAAGTTTGAAAAGCAGCACCAAAATTAAGTTCCGTTGCACTCAATGCAACTTTAGGAGCACCACCCGAAACAATATTTAAATTTATTTTATACGGAACCAAGGTATTAGCAGGGTCGGTATTTACAATATTCAGCAGTTCGGTAAATTGTCCTTCATTTAAACGACCGGTTTCGATTTTATAATCGAGTTTAGCTGTTTCGCCCACTTGAACTAAACCAAACGGGTTCGTAATTTCGCTAATAATTCCTAAACCGGGGTTCGTAATGCTAACAACCGTTCCGTCGGTTATATATACAGACGGATCGTCAGGGTTTAGTGGGTTGTCGTAATTTGTTATCATCAAACCGTCGGTATGGGTTTTGTTTTCAATAGCAAGCAATTGATAACCATCGGCAGCCTGAGTTACTTTATTGTAAATGAACTGAATATTTCCATTGTCCGAAAGAATCATTTGAAATTCGACAGGTGCTTTAGTAAACTGACCGCTCATCCAATCGTATTTATCTCTAAGACCGTTATATTGAATAATAAATTTACCCGGTTCGCGCTTATAATAAATATTTCCACCGTTTATAACCCAAAAATTCTCCGACCAAGCCGAAATATAACCGTTCGGGCTATCTTCGTGTAAAAATCGAAGCGGAACATTGTTATAACTGCTGTTTGTATCGAATGCTATTACACCTCGTGAGGTTAAATAAGCGGATTCGTGTTTTTCGCCAAAGAAAGGAAATTGGAATCCCAAATCGACTTGAAAATGGTAAAAATCGCGATTATTGATGAAAAATTTATTGGTAATTTCAGTACCTGTGGTCGAAATATCGTTCCAAACAAAGCTTGCAGGCAGCGTTGTTTCCCAAGTTTCGGTATTCAAAACCGGCAATTCAACTAATTTGTTATAACCAAATTTATGCAGCAAATTGTTTTTTTGTTCAATATTTGAACCATCGGCAAATGCGGGTAAATAATATTTAAGCGGAAATTCGCCAATATTGGTAACATTTATCGAACCGTTAACCACGTCGCCAATGGCAACATTTTCATAAGTTGCTTCGTTAGGTAACAATTCAATTTTAGCAGGTGCCACAGCAGCCGCAAATAAGTTGAATTTGTGAGCAAAACCGTTTTTATCCAACATGGTTACTACCGCATTGCTATTGCCTAATTTAGAAGGTGTAAAACGAATTTTGAATGTAGCAGAATCGAGTGCGGCAATGCGAGTTGCAGGATAACCTACCGTGCTAAACTCAGGGTTATCGAAAGTTAGTAATTCTACGCCATAATCGACGCTAAAATTTCCATAACCGTTGTTTTTAACCTTAATCTCGAAATCTTTTGAACCACCCATAAATACGTTGCCTAAATTGTAAATTTCTTCGGTTTTCAATATAGGTTTTTGGTTCAACACTTCAATACTTATAGGAAGTTTTACAAAACGGTTTTTTGTGTCGTTGGTAGATAGCACAGCGGCAGCATTGTAGGTACCGTTTATAAGCCGGGTTCCATCAATACTTAACTGAATTTCTTTCGATTCGTTGCCCAACACCTCGCCACTCGAAGGCATAAGTGTTATATATTTATGAATTGGAGTACTTTGGCTTATAGCCGTTGTAGTCCAAATAAAACCGGGTTCGCCAAATACTTCTTTCATCGAAACCCAAGTTTTACCTAAGTTAAAACTCATTAAACCATTAGGGTCAAGGGTTGCATCTTGCGTATAAGCTACCCCAAGCGGGTATTTGTTGCCGGCAACCGAATGGAATACAATCCAAAATGTACTACCCGATTCAAAATAAATTTGCTCGGTTAATTTAAATCCGTATTGATTGGATGTTTTTGAATACAATTCGGTATCGGTAAGCGCTTGTTCGTAAACTAAATTACCGGTTTCCATTTTTTCGCCGGCAAATATTTGCATAATTACCGGTTGTTTGGTTAAAGAGTAATCGTAGTTTAACCACATAGAAACATTTGTAAGGTTAAACCCTTCGGTTTCGCTTACAAAAAAACGAGTTGCCGACGAATTTGGCAATGCCAAATCTTCATCACCAACCACATATACCGGATGCACCCAATCGAAATAACTTTTAGTAATATAAACATTATCTACTATCGATTTTGTTTTTGCGGTATTGCTTGTACTAATCGGAAGTTTACCTAAATTAGGCTTGTAAACTGCCATTGGTTCAACAGTATTGCTGTTGAAATTAGGCATTTTGCTATAGGTAAATGTCTGACTGCTGTGTCTAATTTCACCTTTCCAACGTAAAACACCTTTATCTTCATTGAATAAGGTAAATTTATCGGTTGCCATTTTATTAATCGAAGCATCAATAGTTACATTAACCTTGGCATCCTTCAAAGAAGCTTTTGGGCCGTCGTTGGTTTTAGCTTCAACTATTACAGAAAGTACTGAGGCATTTCCCCAACGGTCGAATGCTTTAACAGCAATTTTATACGTAGAAACCGGCAACAAATTTTTTAATTCGGCGCTAACTTTTTCGCCGGCAGCTACCTTCGATTTAATTGTCAATTTATTTGCAGCATTCAAATTATCGATGTCTAAATTATCGATAGCATAGTAAACAACGTACGAAACCGGATTACTGTCGTCGGCATCGGCAGGTGCAAGCCACTCTAAAGTTATAAAATCTTGAGCAGCACCAACTACGGTAATGTTTTCGATTTTAACCGGAGCAATACCATTATTAGCCTGAAGCGCCAAGCGCGAGTCGGTAATACCCAACCCCATTTTGCCCGTATAGTTCGGGTTTATATCATAAATATCGTTAACCGAAGTAAGTAAATGAGCCAAAAGTCGGTCGTTGGTAAATCCTTCGCCACCAAACTGCGATGCAATAAGCGCCGCTACACCCGAAACATGCGGACAAGCCATAGAAGTACCTTCCATGTACTCGTAGCCGTTGTTCGGAACGCTACTTAATACGCCATTTTTTCCGCCAAAACTCATATCGCCGCCGGGTGCCGAAATATCAACCCATTCGCCATAATTTGAGAACCACGAAATTTTATTGGTAGGTCCGGTTGCCGAAACAGCTACTACATTATGGTAATATCCGGGATAATAATCTCCGTCGGCACCATCGTTACCTGCTGCAAATATTACCACGCCGCCTTTCATTGGGCTGCCCGGATAATTACCTGCCTCTTCAACAAAATAGTCAATCGCATCCAATACCGATTGTTCAAAAACACCCGGCGAAGTATATCCCCAACTGTTTTGCGAAATAACTGCACCGTTATCGGCAGCATACTGAAAAGAACGGGCATTGTTGGCATTTTCCAATATTTGGCAGCTCATAATTCTTACGCCGTCGCCTTTGCCTGAGCCGCCTGCAACACCGCTAACACCAACACCGTTGTTATTTACGGCAGCAATAGTTCCGGCAACGTGGGTTCCGTGAGGTTCCGGTTTAATTTCGCCATTCATGGTACGAAAATTAACACCATAAATATCATCAACATATTTGTTAAAGTCATCATCAACACCGGGCAAACCATTTTTTTCTGCTTCGTTTACCCACATGTTTGCAGCCAAATCTTGGTGGTTAAAATCCACCCCTTGGTCATGAATAGAAACAATAACATTGCTTTTACCGGTTTGTAATTTCCACGCCTCGAATAAATTAATGTCAGATCCTGCGGTTCCGCCGGTTTGACCGGTATTATTATAATGCCATTGCGAAGGTAAATACGGGTCGTCAAAAGGTTGATCGCCGGTTTTCAAATTTACTCCGTTAAACGGACTCATTTTGTACGGAATAAGCTTAGCTTCCAGCACCTTTTCAGCAAAACCAACCGATTTATCGGCAGCAAAAAGCCTTACAGCTTCTTTGGCGTCGGTAGCATTACGGTAGGTAATGGTATACCACAAATGCAAACCGTGCTTACGGTGTCGGGCATCGTATTGCGGGTTGTACGGAAACAATCGTTCGAATTGTACCACTTCCAAATTATTGGAAATTTTATCAATTGAACTTAAACCGGTTTTAATAACCCCCGATTTAGTTTTTGTCATGCTTTTTTTCGAAAGCAACAATGCTCCTTCTTCAGTAAGTTTAACTCGTATTTGCCCATCGATATATCCTTTATCGGTTTGGGCAGAAGTTATTAAACTTATTTGAAGCAGCAAAAACATCAAAAAGTAAGAAATTATTCTCATAGTACTTCAATTTAATTAAACAAATATTAATTCTAAATCATTAAGTGCAATCTTTATTTCGAATCGGTATCTTTTTTAATACCATCTAACAGTTTTTTTAATGCGCTCTGCAAAACATCAATTTTTTCCATTTTATCAGAAATTAACTTATCTATGTTATCGTTAACTTCAGAATCGGTTTTATTTTTCGACCTTGCACGCATTCTAATAACTCTTTCTCTTATCATAACGTTGGCGTGTTTTTAACTTTACAATAGTACGATAGGCAGTAAGTTTTTATATAAAAAAACAGTACTACAAAACTGCTCCGGCGCAAGTTCTATGGTTTCATAAAACTTGCACAAAAACCCACAAATAACAAAACAGGCTTGCACAATACTTGCACAATACCTGTTTGGGCAAAACATTAAATAAGAATAAGAAGAGATAAGAAGCTTATAAATAACAACTTAACGGCTAAAAATAATTAAAAGCCAAATTTTTAAAGTTCGCTTAAAAAATTCACCAAATTTACGTTGGTATTTGCAATATTGAGTTTTTTGCGCAAACGAGCTCTGGCAACTTCAATACTTCGTGCCGACTGCTGGGTGAGCGCCGAAATTTCTTTGGTGCTCATATTTAATTTCAGAAAAGCACAGAGCTTTTTCTCATTAGGGGTAAGTTCTTCAAAATAGGTGCTGAGCTTATTATAAAAATCAGAATGTACTTGGTTGAAACGAACTTCGAACTCTTCCCACACATCGTCATCAACCGATGATTGTATGTCGACAATGGCTTGTTGAATAACAACACGGTTATCGGGAATGGCGCGTTGAACGGTGCTTAACAATTTTTCGGTTACTTCTTTTAGCATTTCGTTCTTTTTAACCATATACATAACATTGGTTATAAGCTCTTTGCTTCGTATTTCCAGATTTAGTTCCAGGGCTTGTTTTTCGAGTTGCAGGTTTTTTTGCTCGGCTTTAATGCGCGAAACTCTGTACCTGAGCGACAGATACAACATAAGTACAAAAGCAATAAGCACAACCGATGCAACCAACATAAGCACAAAATTAAATTCGCGCTTATTTTGTTGCTCAATCATCTCTTTTTCTTTTTCCTTAAATTGATAATCGAGTTCGAGCCGTGTTATCTCGTTGGTCATGGTAAGGTTATACAAACTGTCGTTGTAATCTTTATGTGCTCGGTAAAGCAATAAAGCGTTTAAGTAATCGCCTTTTTTGTAATACACATCAGACAATAACATGGTAGAATTGTGCAGAAGCGGAATAGCGTTTAAACTAACAGCCAACGAATCGGCACTTAGCGCATATTTTAAAGCCTTATTCGTATTTTCGGAATCGTTATAAAGTTTGCCTAAGGCTAATATCGAAGAAAATATTTCGGATTTATTTCCTTGTTTTCTTCTAATTTCCAACGCCTGCAACAGATTTTTTTCGGCTTCGTCGAATTTTTTCAACGTAACTTGCAAATTTCCGATGTTACGTAATACTCTTGCCAAATTATCCGGCTCATTATTTTTTTCGGCAATTTCTTTCGATTGTGTATAATATTTCAACGCCGCTTCGGGGTTATTTAATGAAGCATAAATATTTCCAATATTATTGAATAACGAAGCATGTAAACCCTTGCCTTCCCATTTTAGGGTAGTATCGGCTTCGCCTATGTTATTTTGCAATAGCAACTCTGCCATTCTGTCTTTTAACTCAATCGATTGCTTAGTGGCTTCCAAATAGTGATTAAGTGCAGCGTCATAATTACCAATTCGTATATATAAATTTCCCGAAATGGTATTAAAATTTCGAATAAAGAAAGGTTTTTTTTCTTTTTTAGCCAACTGCAATCCATCAAACGCAATTTGTATAGCTTGCTGCAAGTCTGTTTTTTCTAATTCATTAATTAACGACAGTTTTAAATTGAAAGCTTTTTCTATATCTTTCGTATTTTCAATGGCATTTTTCAGACTGTCAATTCTATTTTGACTAAGTATAATCTGCTCAAAATTAAGGAATAACAAAATTAAAAAAATTGATAATAGTCGCATTTAATTTTATTTTAAACGTTGATGCTAACTTAATCATTTTTTTTGAAAAAATAGGTATTTCTTATTTCGAAAATATATACGCCAAGTACATTTAAGCTGCATGTACTTTTATAGGCTTAAATCCTTTTGCTTCTTTCATGCTGCATGCGCCAGCACAACCACAAGCATGTTGTTTTTTTGGTTTCAGCATTTTGTAGGTCTGAAATATTACATTGGCAATGGCTGCGCTTACCAAAATAGCTGTACTTATTTCTTGCCACATATTTTTATAATTTTTAAATGAATATTCGAACTAAATTATTGACAATAAAAGCCACTACCCAAGCCAATCCGGTGGTGTAAACCATGGTAAATATGGCCCATTTCATTTTACCCGATTCTTTATTTATGGCGGCAACTACTGCCACACACGGAAAATAAATAAGTATAAATGCCATAAGTGCCAAAGCAGTTGCCGGTGTAAACACTTTTTGTCCTTTTTTGGGACCGGTGCGATATTCTTCGGCACGCAATTTATATTGCAGTCCTTCCGATTCGGCATCTTCTTCCTCTGCCTGAAACAATACTGCCATAGTGCTTACTACCACTTCTTTGGCTGCAATACCGGTTAAAATTGCCACGCTTATTTTCCATTCAAAACCCAGGGGCGCCATAACCGGTTCTACAAATTTGCCTATTTTACCAATATACGAGTTTTCTTGTCGAATGCTTTCGCGAACCAAACCCAGTTCTTTAAGTTGGTGCGCGCTGTCGGTTTGCAATTGCAGTTTTGCTTGTGCAGTTGGGGCTTCGTTAATTAATTGATTGTAATAAACTTCCATTTTTGCCAGTTCGTTATCTAAAACCGCCACCGGTTCCGATTTTAACGGAAAATAACCCAATGCCCAAATAATGATGGATGCCGTAAGAATTACGCCTCCCATTTTTTGCAAATATTGTTGTCCTTTATGCCACATGTGCATAGTGGTTGCGCGCAGGGTTGGCATTCGGTACGGTGGAAGTTCCATTACAAAAGGCGTTTCGACCGATTTGAACAAGGTTTTTTTGAACAAAATGGCCACACCAATAGCTAAGGCTATTCCGAAGAAATATATGGCAAATAACATAGTGCCGGGATAATTCGGAAAAACAGCACCAATAATAAGCACATACACCGGCAGCCGCGCACTGCACGACATAAGCGGATTAATGAGCATGGTAAGCAGACGGTCGTTGCGGTTTTCAAGCGTTCGGGTAGCCATTATGGCAGGCACATTGCAACCAAAACCCATAAGCAACGGAATAAACGATTTACCATGCAAGCCCATTTTGTGCATCAGTTTGTCCATTATAAATGCCACGCGCGCCATGTAGCCGGTATCTTCAAGTAATGATATGAAAAAGAATAAAATCAGAATATTGGGTAAAAAGACGATAACCCCACCTACTCCACCAATAATTCCGTCGATAAGCAAATCTTTAAACATGCCGTTGGGCATGTTTTCAGTCAGAAAATTGCTCAACCATGCCACACCGCCGTCTATCCAGTTCATTGGAAATTCGCCCAGCGTAAAAGTAGCCTGAAACATTAAAAACATGAATGCCAAAAAGATAGGAAAACCCAAAAACTTATGAGTAGCCACCGAATCTATCCTATCGGTTTCTTTTCGTCGGTCCAACACACCTTCTTTAAAAGTTTCTTTTAAAGCCCCTGAAATAAACCCGTATTTGGCATCGGTAATAATCGATTCGGTATCGTCGGAAAGCTCATTTTGCAAAGCTTTGGCTGCATGCTTTGCTATTTCCTTAATTTTATCGACATTCGGTGCCGTTTCAATCAATTTCATAACTTCCACATCGTTTTCTGCTGAATAGTTTTTATCGCCTTTTCGGTGCTTAATCCGTAATTTATATGAATATGTCGCGTAATTTCCGACTTATCTTCATAAACCTCAATTACTTTATCGAAAAGCTCCTTTATGCCTCGCCCTTTTGAACTTACTGTAGGCACAAACGGAATACCGAGCAATTTGCCCAAATTTTCGTAATCGAGTCGTGCACCTTTTCGCAGTAAATCGTCGTACATATTAAGCGCCATAACTACCTTTACGTCCATATCGATGATTTGAGTAGTCAGATATAAATTGCGTTCAAGGTTCGAAGCATCGGCAACATTAATAATTACATCGGGCATTTCGTTCAAAATATAATTTCGAACAAAAATTTCTTCGGGCGAATAAGCACTCAGCGAATACGTGCCGGGCAAATCGGTAATATTGAATGCATAACCGTTTTGCTTAAAAGTAGCTTCTTTCGAATCTACTGTAACACCGCCGTAATTGCCCGTGTGCTCTTTTGACCCCGATGCATAATTAAAAAGCGTGGTTTTTCCGGCATTGGGGTTACCTATCAAAACCACATTTATTTCTTTTCCCTTTTCTATCGAAAATTCTTTAAATAAATCCTCGGTTATGGTTCCGTTATACACCGCTTCATGGGCGGTAAGTTTGGCTTGTTCAATAGTAACCACTTCAATTAAAGCTGCTTCGCTGCGACGCAACGAAATTTCGTAGCCCATTATGCTATATTCAACCGGGTCTTTTAGCGGTGCGTTTTTAATTACTTTCACTTCTTTACCTTTAATAAAACCCATTTCGGTTATACGCTTTC
>JAIFNC010000271.1 GCA_020047935.1 Bacteroidota bacterium | reverse complement strand
TATGTGCGTAGTTTGCCAAATACTCCATGCTTTGCTTTTTGTTGGCTATTAAATTAAAACTTGGTACTTTACTAATCAAGTTGGTTTTACTGATAAAGCTTGCAGCCGTAGCTCCGGCAAAACTTTTAAATTTACTATGCTTAACCGATGCATAGCAAGCCGAACAACGGAATACTTCAATTTTACCGTCGCATTGTTTTTTTCCAAACAATCGCAAATCGCCTCGGGCACAAAAAATACCACTCAAGTGTGCGGTAAATATAGTTTTACAGCCAAAATCGAAAGCTGCTTTAAGATGAAAATGGGTAAACGAGCGTGAAAATGAATGAAAATGAACAATATCAGGTTTTAATTTATGCAAAAGTTCGGTGAACTCTCCTAAGTTTGAAGGCTTTTTAAGTCCGTTAAGTTCTTCGACTGAAACTTTCTCGGGAACAGATAATTGATAAACAACAATTTTATTATAAATATAATTAGTCGATTCCTTACCCACAGCAGCAATTGCAATTGAAACAATAAACCCTTGTTTTTGTAATCCTTTTGCTAAATTATAAACATAAGTTTCTGTCCCGGCCTTGTGGTCGGGAAAAAAGTTTTCAAGAACAAAAAGTATATGATTTTGAATCTTCACCGGAAATTTTTCAAACTAAAAATAATTACCTTTAATCAAAGATAATAGGATTCTGTAAATTAAACTAATTCCAAACTATTTCTTTCTTGCTATAGTTATTGTATCGTAAGCAATTCGTATCGGATTCATGTACCTTTTCAAGTATGGAATCCATCTAATAATTTGATTTATAAATATTTTTACTTTATTCTCAAAATGCATTTTGGGATTTAAAGTATTCGAACTTGCAATTGATTCGGAAGGAACTCTAAAATTTGGAATCGTATTGAGTTTTTTAGAATAACCAAAATGTTCAAATTCTAACGATTCATAAGTACTCAAGATTGTTTCCAAGTCAAGATGGGTATTCAGAGCTTTCATCCCGTCGGGGTAAATACGCCAGCAATCAACCGGTGATGGACATGCCGGATAACTCAACGAACCAATAGTAATAATAATGCCGTTTGTTTTACTTATTCGTTTCAATTCGGCCATCCATACCCAAAATAATTCGACATGAGCAATTACTTGATCTGAAAGAATAATGTCAAAGGTATTATCGTCGAATGGATATTGATACGAATTTTCACACAATATAAAATTCGGGTTTTCGGCACCGTTGCCTATAAAGGCAGTACTAATATCTAAGCACACCCAATCAATGGTAGAATTGTCGACTAATTGTTTGTAAATCGATGGATTTCCGAATGGTGCAATTTCAAGCACTTTCATATGATTAGAAAAACAACCTAAGGCATATTTTTCGAACAAAAGGTTACTATTCAGATGCATAATATTGAATCTAAAAGGATTTAAGTAGTTTGAAACCGTTATTTATATAAGCATATGTACCGTTAAGCATTATATTCAAGAAGAATTTGGAAGTTAGTTCGCATACTAAAAAGCGCGGCAATGAATGAAGTAAACCGGCATGTTCGGCAAACAAATTACCACCTACGGTAGTAACTGCAGTAGTAAAACCAATTGCCTCAACCTGTATTATCGTTGCCATATTAACTTCATTCACCGAACCAAACGGATAAGCAAAATGATTAACCGGCATTGAAAGCATATCTTCCAACTCAATTTTTGATTCGAAAATTTCACTATACACCTCTGTTGAATCGATTCGGCTTAACGCTAAATGATTTTTGGTATGTGCGCCAATGGTAACTAAATTATTTTTACTTAAAATTTTAATTTGCTCCCACGTAAGCGAAAAATGTTTACTATATGCTTGTATATTTATTCCGAACAAATTAAAAAAATAGGTTAAAAACAGTTCTTTTTCTGCAGAACTAAGCGATAAAATTAAATTTCGAATAGACGAGAAAGCATTTTTTTCCTCTTCCAACGAATGAATTGAATATTGCTGTTTGTTTTGCCTGTACATAAAAACAATATGTTTATTTTTTCTTACCACATCTTCCAATGCATACCACCAAATAAGTGCTGTATTGTTAGGCATTGAGTTTGAAATATAGATAGTAAACGGCAAATTGTTTTGAATAAAAAATGGCAACGCATAGGTATAATTATCAACATACCCATCATCAAAAGTTAATACTGCAAACTTTTTACTGTTCTTGGACGCTAACCTACCTTTTATTTCTTCTATTGAAATTATTTCAAAATTATTAGCTTGTAGCTGATTCACCAAACGCTGGAGTGCAGGCAATGTAATTTCTAATATACTGTTATGCAAACTTGTATGTTCAACAATTCGGTGAAAACACAAAATAATACCTTTGCCTCCCAAAAAAGTATTTATCGGGTAACCGTTGGTTAATCGTAAAGCCTTCATGAGTATGGATTTAATTGTCATTTTATTCTCTTTATTGAACTGAAACTAATTACAAAGTGATAGAAAACATAGTTGCCAAATTATCAGGTATAGGGTTCAAAACCCCTTAGTAATTCAATGAATGTTAATTTTGAAGAACTAAAAGCCGTTATGAATAGTTTAATGTTATAATTTTGAAATAGCATGGCTAACAATTTACGGGCATGATGCTGTTTTTGTCGGAAAATTGCTTTTTTTCTATCGGTTTCCGGAAGCGGACAAGTTGGTGCATTAAGCATTTGGATATTAAGCTCGAAAGTTTTTACTATATAAAAACCGGAGTCGTTGCCAATGTTTATTTCTTGACCTTCGTGTTGTCGCCACCAAGCTAAGCCGGGAGGCATTTTCACCGTTGGGTATTTTGCACCAACACGCAATAAAAACTCCGTGTCGCCTAAAAAACGAATATTTGAAAAACCATTTTCCTTTTCAAATAATTCTCTATTAAAAATTAAACCGGTTGGACCGTAATCAAATAAGCCTCTACCTAAAAAATGTTCTTTATACGCTTCATCAGGCAAAAGCTCATATGGATAAGGAATTAATTCTTCCGGTTTCGAATGGCATAAACCTACTGCCGCGTCCGGAAATTGTTCCATATTTTTTACCATTACTTCCAACCCGTACCAATAAATCATATCGTCGGCATCTACATATTTTAGGTATTTGCCTTTGGCGTAACTTGCCGCCTTATTGCGGTTCGGGTAATCGCCTAAGTTTTTCTCATTTACATATACCTTAATTCTATTATCCTTTGCCTCGTAACTTTTAGCTATTTCAACCGAACGGTCTTTCGAACCGTCATCTACAATTATCAGTTCGAAATTGGTATAACTGCTCGCCAATACACTTTCAATAGCTTCGGCTATGTATTTTTCGCGGTTGTATACGGTCATTAGAACAGATACAAGCGGTAATTTGTCTTTCAATGTATTTGTAATCATCTGTTATTTTATAGATTCGTTTGCATGAAATTTTTCCATATACTTAAGTAATTTATTATCTATTATTCTCCAGTGTAGTCTTCTGATTTATTGTATCTTTTAGAATGATTGTTTTTATTTTATAATAAGCTTCCCATTCATTATTTATCCATGAATCGGAGGATGCAGTCAATTCATATTTTTCTATATTCAAAGAAAAAGGAATTTCTGAAAATTTAAGCGGTTCAACAAATATTGTATCGCTTTTATTGACTGACGTCAAATAATTGTCCCTTAAATTCATTTGATTATTAATGTTATAAGCAACAGAATAATGGTTGGTAATGACGACAAGATGTATAATGAAGGCACTTAAGATTAATAAATTTAAAATTCGCATATTTAATTTCAGTTCTAAATAATTAAGAATTAGTGAAACAATATGATTTGTAAATAGAAAAATAAAAATCATAAAAAAAAGTGCAGTTCTTGCAGATGCATCATTTGGTACGAAAACTAAAGGTAAAACACTTGAAAATGCTATTAACAACCACTTTGCATGGTATAGTAAATTTGCCAATAATCTATCATTCGTTTTTCTATTATTTTCTATTTTGAATGAATAAAGAATAAGATTACTTAAAATAGCAAGAAGTATAATGTACCGGCTATAATAAAAATACCGAATTATTATTCCATATAGATTTTTTAACAGTTGAAGAAAATCAATACTAAATCCAGCTTGTTGTGTTCTGATTTGTGTTCCGGGAGAAACAACTATAATAGTTATAGAAAATAAAAGAATAAAGAATAAGTAAATGAAATGTAAATAATTTTTTTTATTTCTATTAATCATATCGATTATAATGTTAATTATAACATATGAAAAAAGAGGGATTGTTAAGTTAGGTGTAGAAATAAATGTAACAAAACTGATTATATAAAAAGCGGCAATATTTTTTTGATATTCAAATACTTGATTTACGAGTATAAGCCACAATATACCAAAAAGCGCCATGAGTATATATATTCCACCAACAGCCCAATATACTGTTTCTGAGATATGTATAAAAAAACCGTAAAAAAACACAACGCTAATAAATCCAATTGTAATCAAATTTAGTTTTATTTCCTTTTGAAGTTTTATTAAAGCACCTACGAATAAAATGTAAACAAAAGTCCAAATTAGAACAGTTACTTTGTGTGGGAGAAGCTTTATTGAAAGCATTTGAAGAAAAGTAAAAATTGATAAAGCCCTACCATCCCAATT
This sequence comes from Bacteroidota bacterium, assembly GCA_020047935.1. Lineage (GTDB taxonomy): Bacteria > Bacteroidota > Bacteroidia > Bacteroidales > JAIFNC01 > JAIFNC01. The sequence continues at coordinate 2,551 of JAIFNC010000271.1, read as the reverse complement.
ATTATACATATTCCACATTACTTCTAAAATTTCTAACGATTGTAGCCAACTTTCGAATTGAAAATCGTCGCACCACATCCAATTAAAAAAACTTAAACCACAAATAGAAACTATGCTAATTATAGAAATAGTTTTAAGCAATGTGTTCATTATTTAAAATTCAAAGTTTAACATACGGTTATCAAAGATTATTAAGCAATAAAAAATCTCATTTAATAATTAACATAATACTTGCTACTTTATTGCGTTTGAGTAATCGCCTAAGTTTTGTTCATTTACATAAACCTTAATTCTATGGTCTTGAGCCTCGTATTTTTGGGCTATTTCAACCGAATGGTCTTTCGAACCATCATCCACAATTATCAGTTCGAAATTGGTATAACTGCTTGCCAAAACACTTTCAATAGCTTCGGCTATGTATTTTTCGCGGTTATATACGGTCATTAAGACTGAGACTAAAGGTAAGTTATTATTTCCGACTAATTCTTCCATAGGTTAATTGTTTTTAATCATTATTATCCGACTAAAAGAAAAGGTCGCTCCTATGGAGCTTAAACCTTAATTATAAATATTTTACTATAATAGTTTACTCCTACGGAGTAGCTCCGTTAGGAGCGATATCTTAATAGAAAAATAAGTAAGCTATTAACTAAGCTCCGTAGGAGCGACCTTTTAAATAATAGGTATTTACCATTAAATAAAACCTATTTATACATTTTATTTTCAAAGCTCAAATGCTGCCGGGTGTAAACACTGTTTACCCCGAAAGCATTCGGGGCCGGCAGATTCTCGAAAAAACCTTTTTACAAAGTTTGCCAATGTCCTGTTTTATCTGCTCCTATTCGTTTCAATAGGTTCAATTCTTGCAATTTTTTTAAGTCTCTCTTAATTGTTTCGCGCCCCGCATTGCACTTTTTCATAAGCTCTTGAATGGTAATTCTGTTATTCTCAGCCAATAATGAAATTATTAAATTCTGTCGCTCATTTACAGGCTCATTTACAGGCTCATTTACAGGCTCATTTACAGGCTCATTTACAGGTACATCAAAAGTCCAATCTTCATGCAATACTTTCAACGGTACGGTAGTTAAAAAAATGTCTTCTTCTTTAAAAAGATTATTTTCGGTGTTCGAATATACTTTATTGTATTTGAATACATTTTGCACACCGGTTCCAAGTTCTTCCGAACGCCCTATTTGCGTAAAAATTTGTGCAATATGCGGATTCTTGGGAAAAGGCTCGAAATTACCGGGCCTCAATTCGCCCCAAGTATGCGGTTTATTGGCGTTTTTACTTTCAACCTTGTCTTTGTAAATTATAAACGTAGTTGGAAAAGCATTGGTATATTCTCTATGAATAAGTATATTAGCCACCACTTCTCGGAAAATTTTCTCACGTAACGAAATTCGATGGTCGCCTTGCAAATAAAACCTATCGGGCAAATGTTTTGCAACAAAAGCCATTAAGCGGTCGTAGCTTTCAATTAAATTGCAGCGAATATTATCGCGGTCGTCGTACCTATCCATATCTTGAATGCGAACCAAAGCATCGACTTTATAATGCGGAATTGCACTTCCTATAATTTCGGGCTTTCCAAACAACAACAGTGCTGCCATAGTAAATCCTTCTTCACCGGTGGCAACATCTCTGCGATACAAACCTGCGGTTTTGAAAAATTCTGTATCCGAAAGCACATTCCAAGGGTGATCGGGTCGGTAAATACGGATTATTTTTCGAACCCTTGCCACGACACCTTCGGAAAAATCGGTTTCAAACAAGAACGGATATATTTTATTTTCGCTGTATTCAGCCGATTTTCGAATATAGGCTTGTTTAATTTGTTCGTCTGTTTTCAGCACAAAATCGCCGTCGGTACTTCGGTCGTAAATTTTTCCTTTAAAACTGTGTACTTGCGACGATACCGGCACATAAATATAAACCAATTTTTTATCGTTATAGTCCAAAACCTTGGCATCGATTAAAAACGAAGGAAACAATAGTTGCGGATTGTTGCTCATATTGGCAATTTGCTTACAGAACTGCTCTACCACAGCGTTGTTAATTCCGATAATGTCGCCGTTATCAGCTACCCCCAACAGAATTTCGCCGCCTTTTCTGTTTAAAAAAGCAGTAACCGTTTCAAAAAGGTTTTCGGGCAATTGGTCTTTCGCTTTCTTAAATTCCACCGAAATGCCTTCGCCTTTTAATAATAGTTTCCGTATTTTTTCTGTATGCATTTTCAATAGTTTAAAATATTCTATTACGAAAAACTGTAATTACGTAATAGGTGGAAAAAAAATTACAAATAAATTTCCTCTATTACTAATTTGTTTCTGAATAACCGTAGCCTTTAGGCTACGGAATTACTAAACAAACTGATTGGCTTCAGCCAAAACCTCAATGTTTTGCTTCGGGCTAAAGCCCATTTTCCCTGCTATTAGTACCGTAGCCTAAAGGCTACGGCTAGTCAAAAAGCAACACTAAATTCCAATTTCGCAACGCAGTATTTAATCCATCACAGTGTTACTGAATAGAATAATATTTTTTATTT
>JAIFNC010000209.1 GCA_020047935.1 Bacteroidota bacterium | reverse complement strand
ATTTTTAGTCTTAACCACTATGGTAAAGAAACATTTGTAAATTTTAAGGTTGAGAATTCCGATTTATATATTAATTGCAGTTGCAATCTTGAAACAACCCAATTTTGCGACCACCAAACTGCTGTTATTTCCTATTTCAATATTAACTTGAACCCCAAACTATGATTTAAAAAAAGCAATGACTTTTCGATTAAATGGCATAAATGAAATAGAATCGGTACCAACTGATTTATGCAAAGGCTTAATACCGGCAAAAAAATCGGCATCGCTAAACTTTATAAGCAGTTTTTTGCAATCGGAAGTTCAAAAACCATTGTATAACAGCACATTAAATCATAAAAATAGCGACTTATTTGCTTTAGGTTTTTTATTCAAATTCAATAGTTAGTAAGCCCAATTCGCGAATTACAACAAAGCGATGCTATTGTGCAGTTTACGCCCGACGACCAATTGCTTATAGCCAAAACAGCACAAACTAAAGAGGAATCGTTGCGAAAATACCTTCGATTAAAAAATAACGACTCTTTAGACGAAAGTACAAACAACGCTTTTTTGATTGCTGAATATTTTGAGCCAATATATCATGAATTATTATCGGATTTAAGGCAACAAACGTATTTGCAATATTCCGACTCAGGAATAGGAAGCATACCCTTCACCATTTCATCAAATAACGCCGGAATTATATTTGAAATAGCTGAAAATGAATATTTTTACGAATTCGAATTGAAAATTGAAATTGAAAACCTTAGCTTACCTATAAACGAATTTACTTATTTTAGCCCGTTCTGCTTAATGAAACAAAACGAAGCTTGGTTTTTAACTTCAAAAACCGACGACTACTTATTAAACAATGCGTTAAAATCGGGAGAGATACTCAAAATTAATAAAAACAATTTCGAAAAACTTTTTACTAATTTTATAGAACCAATGTCGAAAAAATATAAAATTAAGAACAAAACAACTTCCATTAAATCAGAAATTTATATTCCAAATACCAAAGTAAAACAGCTTTATATTTCGGACGTTGATAAATTCGTACTTTTCAAACTATTTGTAAATTACGACGACAAATATTTGTTGAATATTTTAGATTCAGGTACACAATTGATTCATGAAAACGGAAAACTTATTGAGGTACAGCGCGATACCGATTTTGAAAAAGGATACTTAACTTTCGTGAAAACCTTACATACCGTTTTTGCAAAACCTACTTTTCAGGATTATTACTACATGACTTTCGATAATTTCTTGAACGATTATTGGTTTTTCGATTTTTTTGAAAAATTAAGAAATGAAGGCGTAGAAATTTTCGGTATCGATAAACTAAAAAATTTCAAATACTCACCACACAAAGCCAAAGTTGCGGTTCAAATTAGTTCCGGGCAAGATTGGTTCGATTTGGAGGTAAATATATCGTTCGGCAATATAGAGGTGGCTTTAAAAGACGTTCGAAAAGCAATTATTAATCGCGAAAAATACATTAAACTTTCCGACGGTTCGCTCGGTTTGCTGCCCGAAGAATGGATTAAAAAGCTTGAAGCCTATTTTAGGCAAGGCGAACTAAAAAGCGATAAAATTGCGGAAGAACTTCGCGAGAAAAAGAAAAAAATAAAAGAATTTGAAGAAATTCAAACCTTAAAAGCACCAAAAGAACTAAAAGGAACCCTGCGCGATTACCAGTTGGCAGGTTTTAATTGGCTCAACTTTTTGAACGAATTTAAGTGGGGCGGCATTTTGGCCGACGATATGGGTTTGGGTAAAACTATTCAAGTGATTTCGTTTTTATTGCATATTCATAAAAAACAAAAAAATGCAAGCTTGGTGGTTGTGCCTACCACCCTACTTTTTAATTGGGAAAACGAACTGAAAAAATTTGCCCCTTCACTTAAAGTATTGTTTCATTATGGTACTTCGCGAAGTGCCGATACTATTGATTTTAAGAACGTTGATGTAGTAGTTTCAACTTACGGAATTGTAAGTAACGATATTGAAACATTTCGAAAGTATAAATTTTCGTACGTAATATTAGACGAATCGCAAGCCATTAAAAACCCCGAATCGCAACGTTTTAAAGCGGTTTGCTTGCTTAAAGCCGAAAACCGATTGGCACTTACAGGCACACCAATTGAAAACAACACCTTCGATTTGTATGCACAATTGGAATTTTTGAACCCGGGTTTCTTAGGAACGAAAGCACATTTTAAAGAAGAATATTCCGATTTTATCGACAAAAATCAAGATGCCGAACGTGCTACCGAGTTGCAACGAATTATTAATCCGTTTGTTCTGCGAAGAACTAAAGAACAAGTAGCCAAAGAATTGCCCGAAAAAACCGAGGATTATTTGTTTTGCGAAATGCAGCCCGAACAACGTAAAGTATATGAAGCATTCAAACATAAATATCGCAATTTTTTATTGAATAAAATTGAAGAAGAAGGCATTGGCAAATCGAAATTATATGTATTGGAAGGGTTAACCAAATTGCGTCAAATATGCGATTCGCCTGCTATTTTGAACGAAGATGAAGACTACGGAAACGAATCGATTAAAATTGCCGAACTAATGCGAAATATTAAAGAGAAAACAGGCAAACATAAAATTTTGGTATTCTCGCAGTTTGTTCGAATGCTATCGGAAATAGAAAAAAATCTGAAAAAAGATAACATTACCTACGAATACCTCGATGGGCAAAGTTCGCAAAAAGAGCGACAAGCCAGTGTCGAAAATTTTCAAGATAACGACAAATGCCGCGTATTTTTGATTAGTTTGCGCGCCGGCGGAATGGGTATTAACTTAACCTCAGCCGATTACGTGTACTTAGTTGACCCGTGGTGGAACCCGGCGGTTGAAAACCAAGCCATTGACCGAACACACCGCATAGGACAAGACAAAAAAGTAATTGCTTACCGAATGATTTGCAAAGATACCATTGAAGAAAAAATTATGAAACATCAAGAGCGCAAACAAAAAATTGCTTCGGATATTATAACTACCGAAGAAAACTTTGTTAAACAACTTACTAAAGAGGATATTACCGATTTGTTTGGATAATCCTTAATGCTAAGGGTCATCTCCTCAATTTACTTATATAAAGCAGCTTGTAAGCCGATTTTCAGCCTGATTTTTCATTGGTTGAATCGATGACTAGTAGTTAGTTGAAAACACGCTTGCGAGCTTAAGCTATTATTGAAAAACGTACAAAAATACTGCTGAATTAAAATAGAATTAAAAATTCAATTTCAAACGAAACAAACCACAACGCTTTATAGCTTTGCAAATTGGCACGAATGAACCGAAAACGTAAGCAAATTTATTTTTTTGCATATTCCGGTTTACTTTTTGCAATTATTCAGCTATAAATTCATTTACCATTCGAACACTTTTTTTATGTTGAAAAATAAGAATTTACAATATATATTATTTACAGCTTTTTGGTTGCCTTTTGGCATCATCATTTTATTATATGGTGGTTTGCTAAATGCCGATTCTAAACCGGTTTTATTGAATGAAGATAAAACAATTCCGCCATTTCTGCTTGAAACATCGCATAGAGCAAAATCGATGTTGAAAAATTTAAGTTTAGAACAAAAAATCGGGCAAATGCTCATTATTAACGCAATACAAAATGGCAAGCAGTTAAGTATCGACGAACTGACCAATTTGGTTTCGAAGAACCATGTTGGTGGAATTATATTCCATCACGACTCGGTTTTTCGTCAAACTGAATTACTAAATACTTGTCAGTTAATAGCTGAAGTGCCCATTTTTATTGCTGTAGACAGTTTTTGGAATTTCAATTCGCAACTTCAAAAATTCCCGAATGCGCAAGCATTGGGTGCAATTACAAACGAAGCAACTATTTACGAACTGGGCAAATTTATTGGCAAAGAGCATCGCGCAGCCGGAATAAACATGGTTTTTAATCCTTCGCTTAACGTAATTTCAACAATAAGTAACCAACAAATTAAGAAAAATTCCTTTGGCGAATTGGCTAATAATGTTGCCATAAAAGGCTTTTCGCTTATGGCAGGTTTGCAAAGCGAAAAAGTAATTGCGGTTGCCGGGCATTTTCCCGGACACGGAAACACAAAAGCCGATTCAAAAAACACCTTGCCAATTATGGCATCCGATTATAACTATTTAGATTCTATTGATTTATATCCGTTCAAGCATGCAATAAACAATGGTCTTTCGGCGGTACTAACCGGACATTTAAGTTTTCCACTTATTACAAACCACGAAAATTCAGTTTCGAGTTTACTGCCTGAATTAGTGCACAATATTTTACTCGATTCACTCAATTTTAGAGGACTGGTAATAGCCGATAATTTAGACTCAAAAGCCTTACTAACACATGGAAATCGGGAAGAACTTGCCATAAAAGCACTTTTGGCAGGCAACGATATGGTGGTTTCGCCGGCAAACGTTGCACAAACAATTAATCGCATAAAAATAGCGGTTGAAAAAGGTGAAATTCTTGAAACAGAAATAAATACGCGTGTTCTAAAAATTTTGGAAGCTAAAGATTGGCTTGGCATATTAAAAAACAAAGCAATTTCCTCGGAAAAACTCAGCACTGCAAATTCCGAAGAAGAAGCAGAACTTTTAAATAGAAGACTTATTGAAAATTCGCTTACTTTAGTTAAAAACGAGCATAATTTACTTCCAATTTTACGCCCCGATACGCTAAATTCGGCTGCAATTGCAATTGGAACCAACGAAATAACAGAATTTCAGAATTTTTTAAACACCTACACCAAAACCGAGCTTTTCTCGCTTCGCTTCGACGATTCTAAAACTATTTTCAATGCCATGAATAGTATAGTAAGCAAATACAACTTACTGCATATCAGCATTCATATTACAAACGATGCATCGGCAAACTTTGGCATTTCAACAAATGCGGTTCGATTTATAAATATGCTGGCTTCTAAAACTAAGGTAACTCTTACAATTTTTGGCAATCCGGAAGCGCTTAATTTATTCGAAATAAATAAAATACAAGTTGTTTTGTTGGCATATACAAATACGCCGGTTAGCAACGAATTAGCTGCTCAACTCGTTTTTGGCGGAATTCCGGCTCGCGGTAGACTGCCAATTACGCTTGGCAAACATTTTCCGGCAGGCTTTGGTATAGATACCGAAACCACCCGACTAAAATTTACCGTACCTTTAGAACTCGATTTAAATTCCGAAATACTTTCGCGAATTGATACTATTATAAACGAGGCAATTAAAAACAAAGTGATGCCGGGTGCGCAAATTGTTTTTGCCAAAGACGGCAAAATTTTCTACCGCAAATCATTCGGACACTTTACCTACGATACACTACAGCAAGTTTCCAATTCCGACATTTACGATTTAGCTTCTTTAACCAAAATATTGGCAACCACGCCCACCATTATGCGCATGTATGAGCAAGGGCAAATTGATTTGGACGCGAAACTTTCCAACTACATAACCGTTCTTGACACTACCGACAAAAATGAAATTACCATCAGGCAAGTATTGGCGCACCATACCGCAATGGCAGCATTTATTCCTTTTTACATTAAAACACTAAAAAATAAAAAACCAAACCCGCATTACTATCAATCGGACAGTTCGGAATTATTCAGCATAAAAGTTGCCGAGAATCTTTATTTGCATAAAGCCTATAGCGATACACTTTTTACACGAGTATATAACTCAAAATCCGACGGTAAAAAAATATTTCGATATTCGGATATAGGATTTTATATACTTCAAAAAATTATTGAAGAAACAAATAAAAAACCAATAGATTTATTGGTACAATCTAATTTCTACGGGCCATTAGGTTTAAGTTCAATTCGCTACAATCCGTTATATAGTTTCGAAAAAGAACGAATTGTACCTACCGAAAACGATAAAACCTTTAGAAATCAATTAATTCAAGGTTATGTGCACGATTTTGGTGCCGCAATGCTTGGCGGTGTGGCAGGGCATGCCGGTTTATTCGGAAATGCAACCGATGTAGCAGCCTATATGCAACTACTTTTGCAACATGGCGAATACGGTGGCTTGCGCTATTTTAACAAAGAAACGGTCGAACTTTTTACTTCATGCGCCTATTGCAACGATAAAAATCGACGCGGCTTGGGTTTCGACCGCCCGGCTAAAGACAATAATTCGTATCGAGTACCTTCGGCAGATGTTTCGCAATTAAGTTACGGGCATACAGGCTTTACGGGTACCATGGTTTGGAACGATCCGGCAGAAAAATTAGTGTTTGTGTTTCTATCAAACAGAATTTGCCCCGATATCGGCAATGATAAAATTATCAAATTAGGTATCAGGGCAAAAGTTCAACAAGTGGTTTATGATGCGTTAAAAAATCCGATTTCTAAAGAAAAAAGAAGTAATAATCCATCATAAAGTTTCGAGGTGTTCGAATTTCATTATCCGGGAAAATATACTGTTGATAGTTTTCCAATAAGGTATTTAACCAAGGTTTAGAAGTTTTAATCTTTTTAAATCTTATAGAAAAGTATGACTTTTCTCGACTTAAGCTAATTCCATAAACTGCAATTTGTGTAATTTCGATTTCACCTTTAAGCTTAATTTCGAGCAATATCTTCCCCTCTTCGGTATTTACTCGTACCTCGATCAACTGACCGTAAGGTATGGTAAAATTCCGAATTGCTTTCGTCATCAATTGTTCACGGTTTTTGTTTACAATTGCAGAACGAATAGCAGTAAGTGGATTATATGTATCAAACTCTTTCATTTAAAACTATTAATTTTTTTATTTAATTAATATTGCAAAGATACAAAATTAATTTTAATTTGTCAAGTATTATTAGTAAAAAATAAACATAAACAAGCAAAATAATACAATAATTTTGCATTTTTACACATAATTCAGTCATAATTAGTCTAAAATTAGCTTAATAGCATCAAATTTATATAAATTATTCAAATTAAACCTCAATTGAATAAAACAAACTTTTGCGCGAGTAGCAGCTTAAAAAAACAAAAAATGCAATCAGAATAATCCCTTTTTGAAGAACAATAATTCAAAAACAAAAACGCAAAACAACAATAAAAGACTAAAAAGTATTTTATTATTCGAATTAGTTTTTACTTTTGCACCGGATATAAATAAACGTACAAAATCTGTTTTTCAGGCTAAGCCAAATTCATTTTAAATGAAATTCGCAGAAAACGCTTTTGCTATATTTTATTATAACCTAAATTAAAATTGTGTAATTAAACAACATACAGCATTTATATTCAATCAACCTAACAAGCACAAAAATAATAATGGAAAAATTAACCCATATTTTAAAAGAACTTGAAATAAATACGCTAAACTATGGCGTAAGCACCGGCGCCGAATGGCTGCCAACTAAGGGAACCGAAACTTCATCGTTTTCACCTATAGACAACCGTTTGATAGCTAAAATAACAAGCGGAACCATTGAGGATTACGAATACGTGGTAAAAAAAGCAGAAGAAGCTTTTTTGGTTTGGCGCAATGTTCCTGCACCAAAACGAGGCGAAATTGTGCGCTTAATAGGGAATGCGCTTCGCGACAAAAAAGAAGCATTGGCATATTTGGTTTCGGTTGAAATGGGAAAAATTTACCAAGAAGGCTTGGGCGAAGTACAAGAAATGATAGACATTTGCGATTTTGCCGTTGGTCAATCGCGTATGTTATATGGTTTTACCATGCAATCGGAACGCGAAAAACACCGTATGTACGACCAATATCATCCGCTTGGTATTGTGGGACTGATAACTTCGTTTAACTTTCCGGTGGCAGTTTGGGCTTGGAACAGCATGCTGGCAGCCATTGCCGGCGACGTAGTAATTTGGAAACCAAGCTCTAAAACACCTGTAACTGCGTTGGCAGTTCAGAAATTAATACGCAAGGTACTTATTGAAAACAATGTGCCGGAAGGCGTTTTCAATTTAATAATTGCAAAATCGGATGTACTGGGCGACAATTTTGCAGCCGATAAGCGTATACCGCTCTTTTCAGTTACCGGTTCAACCAGAGTTGGCAAACGTATTGGTGCTATTGTAGGCCAACGTTTAGCCCGAGTAATTCAAGAATTGGGCGGAAACAATGCGGTAATAATTTCGGATAAAGCCGATTTGGAAATGGCATTAGGTTCAACAATTTTTGGCGCAGTTGGCACTGCCGGACAACGTTGCACATCGACTCGCAGATTAATTGTTCATGAAAAAGTGTATGAGCAAGTTAAAGACCGCTTAATACATGCGTATGAAAACATTGCAAAACGAGTTGGCAATCCGCTTGAAGAAGAAAAATTGGTAGGGCCGCTAATTGACCATACTTCGGTAAATGATTATACACACGCTATTGACCAAGTACAAAAAGAAGGCGGCAAAATTTTATTTGGCGGCAAGGTATTAAGCGGTAAAGGCTTTGAATCGGGCAATTATGTACAACCGACTTTGGTTGAAGCCGAAAACCATTATGGCATTGTTCAAGAAGAAACTTTTGCGCCCATTTTATATTTGATGAAATATAAAACAATTGATGAAGCGATTGCATTAAATAATGGAGTTCCACAAGGTCTATCATCGGCAATTTTTACGCTTGATATGCAAGAAGCAGAACAATTTTTATCGGGTGCCGGTTCCGATTGCGGCATTGCCAACGTAAACTTAGGCACTTCGGGTGCCGAAATTGGCGGTGCATTTGGCGGCGAAAAAGAAACGGGCGGCGGCAGAGAAAGCGGTTCGGATGCTTGGAAAACCTACATGCGCAGACAAACCAATACTATTAATTA
>JAIFNC010000295.1 GCA_020047935.1 Bacteroidota bacterium | reverse complement strand
GTTGAAGCCGAGCAAACCGACCTATAGCGAGGCTTATTGCCCAATTGTGCAATCAGACAATTGGTTACAAAAATAAAAATAGCCGTAAGTAACTGTTTTTTTTGCATGGTTGCTTTTACCCAAATTCGACTGCAATAATAGCTTTTTCGATATAAATTTTGGTAAAAGTAATACAAATATTGGGTTGCACGAAGTGTATAAATTTGCTCGTAAGTAATTGCATATAAAAAAGGTTTTAAACTACTAATAATAAGCAGAATAAAACCTTTTATATGGCTTTTTAGAACCTAAAATATGCAAATTCTTACAATTTACTTATTTTTTGAGTAATCGATTTGCCGTTTTGTTCAATTTTGAAAAGATAAATACCGGCGTTTAACGTACTCAAATCTAAGCTTTCGTTAAATATATTTTCCGACGGTATACCGGTTGATGTTAATACTTTTTGTCCGGTTAGGTTAAAAAGTGCTAAAGTTACCGGTTCGTTGCTCATCAGTTGGGCTTGCACAGTTAGTTTATCGTTCGAAGGGTTGGGGAATACACGCAAATCGGCAACATCGAGCACATGGCCTCCGGTTGCTGAAATTTTGCCTTGTATTGCCAAATTGTCCAAAGCCCAACCCCAAGCTGCGGTAAATGCGTCGGAATACAATCGAAAACGGATAATAATTTCGTCGCCCCAATTGAAACTGTTGGTTATGCCGCGTAAATTGATAAGTCGGTTAAGGTATAAACTTTCGGTAATTGGGTAAGAGTTAGCAGCTTCTGCATTGGCAATATAAGCTTGGTGCCATTTTGGGTCGTCGGCACTGTCGTATTTTTTTGTAATGGGCAGCCATGTTTTTCCGCCGTCTTTCGATCCTTCAATAACAACGTAGTCCCAAAGTTGAAAAACGCCTTGGTATTCTGAGCCTTCTTCAACCATAACCACTTCTCTAAAAGCCATGTACGAATCGTTATTGCGCAGTCTGATAGGAACTTTAAGTTGCGAAACGAAGTTATACTCATTATTTTCCCCGGCTTCTTTATAAGGGTGTACGCTGTGTAATGCAAGGCTATTGAATCCGCTTGGTTGCGACGATTTAAACAAATCGCCTATGAAATGATTTTTTTCGATATCGAAATTATTTTCATATTCGTCGGCTATCGCAAAAACCTCTTCAATAGTGTATTCGTAGTAACCACTTGCAGGTAAGTAACTTATATTGGCTTCATTTGCCGAATCGGTAACTTTTACTCGGTATTTAAATTTGTCGCCCGATTTAATGCTGCCAACTGCAAATTGAAATTTTCCCTCGAAAATTTCGGTTTCTTCGGGTTTAAGACTTAGCGCAATCGAAGTTTTTTGTACATCGTTTAATAACCATTCCAATTCAACCGATTTTACACCCAAATTATCGGTCGCTTTTACCATTATTGCAGTTTCTTCAGTAGTTGGCAGTAAATAACTTATTGGCGAGTGGTCAATAATTGGCGCAATTTTATCTTTTCCTCTAAAAAAAGTATAATTGAATTGCGGTGCAGGAGCCGGCAAGGTATAAGTTCGGTTTGTGTTATCTTTTACCGAAAAATAATACGAAATGCTGTGTTCTTCAGTTTTTCCCGGTAAGCTTGCAATGTATTCATTCGCTTTTTCGCCTGCAATAAGTTCTATAACATTTGCAGCAGTTTTAAAACTGTCGTACGAATAATAAAGCTTTAAACTTTCGGCAATAATTTCTGAATCGGAAGTTATTATTGCAGCCAATTTGTGCGCGTCGGTAGTATTTTCAATATCCGGTTGTTTGCTGTGGTCAATATAGGTATAAACCCAACCAATTTCTTTGAAAATATTTAGTGTAATAGGGCCGGGGTTGTGTATTGCTTCAGCATAACCCAATTGCGGCGACATAAGCGAGTTGGGGTTGGCTGAATAGTACAAAGTTTCGTCGAGGTGGTATACGCTTGAACCGGAATTGTATTTTGTTGGCGCATATAATTTTGGTTTTGTTCCTTCGGTACTTATATTAATGGGCGAATTGAAATACAATTTACCCGAAGTTGTTTGTTTAAGCAGTTCAGCTGAAGGGTTTTCGAAAGCGCCATCGGCTATAAGTTGTTTGCCTTCTGTATTTTCAATAAAATGGTCAAAAATTACCGGGCTACCTGCACCTAAACCAAAGCCTACTATTTCTTGGCTTTCGGGCTTGTAAAAACTGCCTACAAAGCCTAATCCGTGTCCAATTTCGTGCAAAACTACCGAAACTAAGTCAAATTTCCCAATCGTTGGTTTGCCATCGGTACCGTAATACCATGTCATATTATTGCTAAACGAAGCCTCAATATCTGCTTCATTGTCCGAATTTATTGGTCGGCGCAATATTTTTTCTACCAGTGCAACCGGATAGTAATAATTCGGATTTTTAGCTCCGGCAAAACCGCGATAAAAAGTTGCTGGGGAAGCATGACCTAAAACACCTTCATCTAAACTTTCCCATGTAGCATGAAGCCTAATGGGTACGGGCGAACTTACCAAGGTACTCCAAATATCAACAGCATACTGAAATGCTGTTTTTGCTTCCGTTGTAAAACCTGAATAAGTAACAATAAACTCGGCAGTTTTTTCTAATTTGCCGCGTTTAAAATTTTCGGCAAAATTAACCGGTGGAGCAATTCGGGTGTGTTTGTTGCACGAATCGGCATAGCAAATTACATTTTTATGGTTGAAATGCAAAATGTCAATTTTTTGTGCTTGTGCAAATAAGCTAAAAAGCATAAGGACAATAATGAGCGCGTAATTTTTGTTCATAGCAGTTGTAATAGTGAAATAATAATGGAACTGTAAACTTAAAACTGTTTACGCTGCAAAGTTTAATATTTTTTCCGGAAGGTAAAACTATTTTTTGCCGGTATTTATTGAATTAAGCACTTTTTGTGCGCAACGCTCAGCGTTTTGCTTAATTTCGTTGCCCCAAAACCGGATAACAGTCCATCCGGTTTCAAGCAATTCTTTATTTACATAGAAATCGCGAGCAATGTTTTGTTCAATTTTCGGAATCCAGAACTCGCGATTCGATTTAAAATCGTTTTTTCGAAGTTCCCAATTTTTACCGTGCCAAAACTCACTGTCGCAGAAAACAGCCACTTTATACTTTTTGAATACGAAATCGGGCTTGCCAAGTACCGTAAGGTCGTTTTTTCGATAGCGTAACCCCAATTTCCATAGCGCTTTGCCTAATAAAATTTCAATTTTAGAGCCTTTGGATTTAACGGCTTGCATGTTTTTCGAACGTTGTTCTTTAGTAAGCCTATCCATGGCTATTTACTCAAAATTTACTTGCACCAAGTACGAAACACTTACCGTTTTTCCTTTTTCTTTCCCGGCTTGCCAACGAGGCGATTTAGCAATTACGCGAACGGCTTCGGCATCCAGTAGCGGGTCTATTCCGCGAGCTACCGAAATGTTTTTAATAGTGCCGTCGGCCGACACAATAAATCTCACGTAAACTTTACCGCTTATGCCTTTTTGCAGTGCTTCTTGCGGGTATTTTAAATTGTTGCTTATAAATTTCGAAAATGCTTTGTCGCCTCCAGGGAATACCGGCATTTCATCGGCTATAAAAAAAATCTTTTCGTCGGTGTCTTTCGACTGAGCGTTTAACGATACAAAAAGTCCAAGGGCAATTACGATTAAAAATAGTTTTTTCATAGTTCTAAAAACATTGGTTGCGGTTAAAACGATTAGGTTTGTAATAAGCGTACAAATTTTAACAATTAATTTCTATTAACGAAATTTATTTGCAATAAAAGTATATTTCTTGTACTATTTGCTTTGAATTAGCCTAAATTTGAGTTCGGAACCGTTTTTATTTCCAACACACCGGTTGAAGTATTAAAAAAAACCGACCGTCCGTTTGTTCCGCCAACATGTTTACCGGCAATGGGGTAATCGGACAGATGTTGTTCGGCAACCAAAATATTTCTATCACCTACCGTAAGTTGTTTTCGTTCGTTATTCAGAATGGATGCGCCTCCTAACATATAGACATCAATTTTCGATTTTATAATATTTTTTTTTATAAAAAAATTATTCATGAATTTTATCGAACAGCTTACATACATGTAATCGGTATCGGCCAATTCGCGATCCTTAAGATAACATGGTATTGTACAATTTTCAAAGCACTTATCATTGCTTTCATTGCGTTGCGGCAGTTGTGCATGAAACATTCCGGTTAGCTTTGTAGGCTTATGATGAAAAATAACCGAAATGCACGAACCTAAAGTTGTCCAAAGTATTAAATTTTTATTGGTAAGGTGTAAGTTGCCCGCCGGAATAAAAATTTTTTGCAACGCATTGGTTTTAAGTAAATCCATAGTATTAGTTTTCTTGAACAAGTTTTAACAATTCGCTGTGCGAGTTGCTTAAAAAGTGAATATAATAAATTCCCGAATTTAAACCCAAAGCTCTTCCGTTGAAATTAATTTGCTGTTTTCCTTGTTGTAATTCGCCGCTAAGTAGGGTATGAACTTTTTGCCCGTTGTTATTGTAAACCGAAATGTCTACTGTAGTTGGTTTCGAAAGGTTGTAGCTAATGGTGGTTTCTTCGTTGTAAGGGTTAGGGTAGGCACTAAGCTGAATTTTTTCGAATAAATTTAGTTCCGGTAAATTGGTAGTCTGTTTAATTTTGTCGTTGTAATACGAACTTTTGCTTTCGGTTATGCCCAAGCCCGATGTATAGGTGCTGTTAATAAGTGTAACAGCTACCGGATAACGCTCGCCGGCTATGAACCAACTGTATTTTAAAGCTTTGGTTTCGGTGTGGCTGCATGCGGTAACTTCAATAGTGTTGCGAACCGATTTAATACGCAATACGTTTTGTAATTTTACGCCGCCCGGCAATAACAGCGTGCCTTGTCCGTCGGCTTCAATGGTATAGTCGCCTTTTATGTTGCTGCTTATAACGCTGTTGTACATTCCACTGCCGGTAAATATGCCGCTAATTTTTTCGCCAAAAGCAAACGGGTAGCGCATTTGAACAATAGGTTCATTAAACATAATAATCGATTCAATGCCTGCCATACCAATATATTCCGATTCGGTATTGGTATTTCTATAGTAAAAATATTTGTCGCCTTCTGCAATTGAGGCATTGGCATTGGCAAATAACGCCGATTTTTCGGTTAATGCTGCATCAAATATTTCGGCGCTGTTGGTTGCTTGGCAACTACCTGCCGAAAAATCCCAAACCGCATTTGTTCCCACTGCACCCGGTTCAATATACTGAATGCGTTGTTTGGTAACCATATCGCCGGCGCGTTGCGAAAATTCTTCAGCGGTAAGCTTGAACTGACCGATTGAAATACCAGGCAGAAGCATAGCTATGTAAAATATAAGCTTTTTCATAAGGCAATGTTTTTTTGTTTATACGCTAATAATTCGGTCCCGATGTACTTAATTTGTAATTAAAATTCAAAATTATTCCAACACTTTTATCAATTCATTATCTTTGCATTTATTATGAAAACTGAATTGCAAAAACTGCTAATCGAAGCCGAAAATTTACAGGAGCAAAATAAGAAATTTTTTGCTTATTTACGAAAAAAGAAACCAAAAAACTTAGATTATATTGTTCACGAGTTGCATTTGGAAGCTTTCGATAAAATAAATTGTTTGGAATGCGCCAATTGTTGCAAAAGTTTGGGTCCGCGTATTACCGATAAAGACATTGAAAAGCTTAGTAAAGCACTTAAAATGAAATCGGCTGTATTTATTGAAACCTATTTGCGAATAGATGAAGACCGCGACTTTGTTTTCAGAACCATGCCTTGTCCGTTTTTAATGAACGATAATTATTGTATGGTTTACGAAAACCGACCCAAAGCATGCCGCGAATATCCGCATACCGATAGCCGTCAGTTTTATAAACTGCTTAATTTAACCTTGCAAAATACCAAAACCTGCCCGGCGGTAGTTTTAATTGTTGAAGAATTGAAAACTAAAGTTTGAAAATCGAACGGTCGTTTTTGCCGTTTTTTGGGTTAAATTTGTTTGCAAAAGCCTTAATATTATTAGCTAGCTTACCATGAAATTATTTTATATTGTCATAGTTTTTCTTCTTTCGTGTTCCTTTGCCCAAGCACAAAGGTTGTACTCCTACCTCAATTTGCCTTTAACACCAAAGCAAAATGCATTGGGTGGTTTTTTGCCTGCCGTAAATAATCCGGATAGGTTGTCGGTTGCTGAAAACCCTGCACTGTTAAGTTTTGTCGACGAAAAATTGCTTAGCTTAAGTATTGCCGATTATTTTGCCGGAATTACCTATTTCAATTTTGCAACAGGTTTGCGAAATATTGCCGGCGGAAAACTTTCGTGTACAGTTCAGTTACTTAACTACGGAAAATTTGCCGAAGCCGATGAGTTTGGCAATTTATCAGGCAATAATTTTTATGCCGCCGATTTGTGTTTAGGTACTTCGTATGCTCGATTATTGACACCTAAACTTTCGGTAGGCACTACTGCCAAATTTTTGGTTTCGCAGTACGAACGGTATACTGCACTTGCGTTGGTTGCCGATGCCGGTATGTATTATACCGATACCGCTAAGTTTTTTACGGCTGCTTTAGTAATAAAAAATGCAGGGTTTCAATTGCTTAAATTTGCCTCCACTTCCGAAACGCTGCCTTTCGATATTCGCTTGGGTGTTAGCAAAAAACTAAAACATGCTCCTTTTAGGCTGCATATGGCCGTTTCGCATTTAACCAATACGAACCTGCTGTATGAATCGGTATTTGACCAAAATAATAGTTTGTTAAATGCCGAGAAGGTCGAAAAATCGAAAGTAGCGAAAGCATTTGATTTTACTTTTAGGCATTTTAGCGGAGGAGTAGAATTTGAGGCTTCAAAAAATTTTTCGTTGTTTGCCGGTTATAATCATAAACGGCGTAAGGAATTGGCAATGCCGGGCATTAGCGGGTTAACCGGTTTTTCGTTCGGAACTGGTATTCGAATAAAAAGGTTTAATTTTTCTTATGCTCTAAGTAAATACCACACAGCAAGTGCAATGCATCAGTTCTCGATTTCCGGAAAAATTAAAAAGCGAAGTACAATTTAATCGGCTTTTTCAAGGCATTCAAAACACATTCAAAATAAGTTGTTTCAAAATAAAATTAGATTCGTATTTTTGCTTTTCATAAAATTGCTTTTCAATGAAAAAAATTATTATAGCCATCGACGGGCATTC